>JAKALI010000102.1 GCA_021813195.1 Pseudomonadota bacterium | reverse complement strand
TGCTCGGCCGCCAGTCCCAGATTGACGAGATCGCCCGTGACCACGATGTGATCGGGGGCCATTGAGCGAACGTCGGCGCTGAGGAGGTCGGCAACCTCGCGCCGATGGATGCGCCTGCGGCCTCTCATCCAATTCGCGTAACCGAGGACGCGCTTTGGCCGCCAATTCGGCACTGTGAAGCCTGAGACCGGCGCAAGATGTACGTCGGTCAAATGCGCGAGAGTGAGAGGGTCGGTCATAGGCCCGTCGTGTCGGCGCGGGGATCGATGCGATGCGCTGGTTCCGCCTGTGGCGAGGCTACATACCATGTTTCGCTGAAGAGAAAGCTTGCATATCGCGCTCGAGAGTTAGAAACGCTGCTTAATCAACACACGCGGACCACCGCGAGGCCATCCCAGCATGATCGCACGAAAAATTGCCACCAAAGTCGTCCAACGCTACTGGCGGTTGACCCGCGGCTTGACGCTCGGTGCGCAAGGTATGGTCCTCGATACCCATGGCCGTGTACTGCTCGTCGAGCATACCTACCGGCCCGGCTGGCACTTTCCCGGCGGGGGTGTGGAGCGCGCCGAGAGCCTGCGTCAATCCCTGCGCCGCGAATTGCACGAGGAGGCCGGGATCGTTATCGAAGCCGAGCCGGAACTCTTCGGCATCTACACCAATTTCCGAGCCTTTCCGGGCGATCACATAGCGCTCTTCATTGTGCGGGGCTGGTCTCAGCCTGTCATTCCGGCCCCGAACCGCGAAATCCGGACAATCGGTTTTTATGCCCCGCACGCGCTTCCCGACAGCACGATCAGCCCCGTGCGCGCACGGCTGGCCGAAGTTCTCGATGGTCGGCCGCGAAGCGAAAGTTGGTGAGGCGACGGGTAACTTTACCCCGTGCGCCCGTCATGCTAGCCCCGCCGCGCGCCCTTCGTCCTCGGACCCAAACCGCGACATGACCGACGTCATTACCACCCGGCCCGCACGTCCCGCAGACGAGCCCGCCGTCAGCGCTCTGCACGCGGCCGTATTTGGTCCCGGCCGCTTTGCGCGCACGGCCTATAGGATCCGCGAAGGCGTGCGGCCGCGCGCTTTTCCCATGTCCGCCTTCTGCCGCGTCGCGGTGCGGGAAGCTTGCATCCTTGCGTCGGTCACGCTGACCGAAATTCGGATCGGTGGCGCTACCGGAGCCCTCATGCTCGGGCCATTGGCTATTGCACCCGAAATCGCGGGACAGGGATACGGTCGCCGGATCGCAGCCGAGAGCCTTGAGGAGGCCCGCAACGCCGGCTTCGCCCTCGTTCTGCTTGTTGGTGACGAACCCTATTACGCCCGGCTTGGTTTCCAGCGCGTGCCCCCAGGACGAATTGTGCTTCCGGGTCCGGTTGATCCGCAGCGGCTGCTCGCGTGTGAACTCAAAGAGGCTGCTCTGGCGAACTTCGCCGGGTTAGTCACGGCCGCCTGATTGCGAATGTTCAGCACTTGCCGCCCTACAGCAGACCGAGCTGCTCGAGAATCTCAGGAATGCGCGCTTTCAGATCAAAGAACCCGCGCTTGGCATGTGGCCAAAACGCCTGATCCCAATCCCGGCGGACCTCCAGAACGGCAAGTCCCGAGCCGCTCAGCCCCTCAACAAAGGCCTCAAAGCCGGTTCGCGCGGGGCCGACCGGCACGTGCGCGGTGATGAGCAATTCGGCCCCCGCGCTGCGGGCGAAATCGGCGATCGTGGCGGCATCGCCGCGGGCCTCCACGGCCGGTACGCCGAAGTGGCGGCTCGCCCTCTTGAGCCCATCGGCAATCGCATCACCACGAAAGGTCAGCACCCGATCGGCGAGACCGGGATAACTCCGCTCGGTGGCAAGCGCGGCCACGCCCCGAACGTTTGATCCACAAAGCGGCCATTGCTCCGCCGTCAGGTCGGTTTCCGAAAGCACCAACACGACCGGGGTATCCGCTGCAATGCTCATGGCCGGCCGCAGACGCCCGGGTGGTGGCACGGGCGTCCCATCCAGCGCCACCACATCCTCGACGAGTTGTCCCGCCACGTCGAACCGGCCATCTGTATATTTGGCGATGTTGTCAGCACGTGCGGCATAGGCTTTGCCCCGGGTGTGCAACCCTGCCACCCAGCGCCAGGAGAGCGTGTTGGAGGCCGCATCGCCGTCGATGAGATGGCGATAGAAAAAATCCGCCCCCAGTGTCCACGGCAGGCGCAGCGTAAAGATCCAGATTGATGCGAACCACATGCGCGCGTGATTGTGCAGGTAACCGGTTTCGATGAGCTCACGCGCCCAGGCATCGAACGCCGCAATTCCGGTCGTGCCTACTACGGCGTCGCGATAGCGCTGGCTCAGGTCGCGATCTGTAGCGAGCCGCGCCCGCTCTTGGTCCAGTTCGTCCAGATAAGCGCCCCATACGGCGGGACGCAATTCCAACCAGCCTTTCCAGTACGTGCGCCAGCACACCTCTTCGACAAACTTCGCCGCCCCCGACATGCCATGCCGACGGATTGCGGCGCGCACGATCTCATCCTCCGCGACGAGGCGATGACTCACGTAGGTCGAAAGCATCGATACGTTCGCGCGGTCGGCGACCCCACGATCATAATTGCGCTCAGCCGCATAGCGCCGGCCGGCGGCCGGCAGGAACGCTTCGAGCCGTTGAAGCCCCGCCGCCCGTGTCGGCTCGAAAGGAACCGGGTTTGTAGCGCTCACGACAAAAAGGGATCCTTCATCAGGATCGTGTCATCCCGCTCAGGGCTGGTGGAGAGCATCGTCACCGGGCAGCTGATCAGTTCTTCGATCTGGCGCACATACTTGACGGCTTGAGCAGGCAGGTCCGCCCAACTGCGCGCCCCGCGTGTCGATTGGGTCCAGCCCTCGAATGTCTCGTAGATCGGCTTCACCCGCGCTTGCGCATTCTGACCGGCGGGTAGTCGGTCGATGCGCTCGCCATCGAGCACATACCCCACACACACTTTGATCTCATCAAAGCCATCGAGCACGTCGAGCTTGGTGAGCGCGATGCCATCAATGCCGGACACGCGGCACACCTGCCGCACGAGCACGGCATCGAACCACCCGCAACGCCGCTTGCGCCCCGTCACCGTGCCAAACTCATGCCCGCGCTCGCCGATCTTCTTACCGATCTCGTTGTGGAGTTCGGTCGGGAACGGCCCGGAGCCGACACGTGTGGTGTAAGCCTTCGCAATGCCAAGTACGGTGCCGACGGCCCGCGGCCCCATCCCGGATCCAGTCGCGGCCTGCGCGGCGATGGTGTTGGAGGACGTGACGAACGGATACGTGCCGTGATCGATATCAAGGAGCGCCCCCTGCGCGCCTTCAAATAAGATCTGCTTGCGCTGGCGGTAGGCCTCATCGAGCAGCGCCCACGTCACATCCATGTATGGCAGGATGCGCGGGGCGATTTCGCGCAACGCTGCCATGAGCTCAGTCTTAGAGACGAGTTCTCGGTTGAGCCCGGCACGCAACGCATTGTGATGCACGAGCAGCCGGTCCACTTTGTCGCCGAGCGTGTCGAGGTTTTTCAAGTCCTGTACGCGGATCGCGCGCCGACCGACCTTGTCCTCGTAAGCCGGCCCGATGCCACGCCCCGTCGTGCCGATTTTGCCGGCGCCCGCCGCTTCCTCGCGGATGACGTCGAGCTCACGGTGCAAGGGCAGGATGAGCACCGCATTCTCCGCAATGCGCAGATTCTCGCGCGTAATCGCCACGCCCTGTGAGCCGAGCCGCTCAATCTCGCTCATCAACGCCCAGGGATCAACGACGACGCCGTTGCCGATGACACCAAGTTTGCCCGGCCGCACGACACCGGAGGGCAACAGCGACAGTTTGTAGACCTGTTCGCCGATGACGAGCGTGTGGCCCGCGTTGTGCCCGCCCTGAAACCGCACGACGACGTCCGCGCGCTCAGAGAGCCAGTCGACGATCTTGCCTTTGCCTTCGTCGCCCCATTGTGCGCCGACGACCACCACATTGCCCATTGCGTGCCTCGAACCGTAAGACGGCCCCGGTTCGCAAAAAGCCGGGGCCGACATCGCGTGCTGGATGTTTTCCGGTCGCTTATAGCGCAGAATCGCGCGCTCCCAAGACGCTTGTTGGCCGCAAGCCCTCCCAAAGACCGGCAAACCCTGGGGTTTGACGCGGCCGCACCCGCCCGGATAGATCGCAGCCTCGTGCCGCCCCTCTTGCCCTGCGACAAGCCCCAAAGCTCGAGATCCGCATGCCCCGCCGACTGACTGAGCCCTCGGCGCTCAACGCCACGATCCTGTTGACGCTGACCATGTTTCTGTGGGCCGGCAATCATATTCTCGGCCGCTGGGCGAACGGCATCATCCCCCCGATGACGCTCGCGTTTCTGCGCTGGTCGCTCGCCGCCGTGATCGTGCTGCCCTTCGTGTGGCGCGCGATCCGTGCCGACTGGAACGTGCTTACAGCAAATAAAGCGCGCATGCTCATGCTCGGGTTTCTCGGTTCGGGCATCTACAATACGCTGCAATATATCGCGCTCACTGAGACGACAGCGACCAATGCGGCGATCCTCAATTCGTGGGCGCCTGTTCTCATCATGGCGATGGGGGCTGTGATTTTTGGCGACCGGCTGCGGCGCAATCAAATGATGGGGATGGGACTATCGCTCATCGGCGTTGCGACTGTCGTTCTGCGTGGCGATCTGAGCGCGGTATCGCACTTGACCTTGAACCGTGGCGATCTCGTCATGCTGTTCGGCACTGCTGTGTGGGCACTCTACACGACGCTGCTGCGCACGCGGCCTGCGATCTCGACGCTAACCTTCATCGGCGTAACTTATGCGATTGCCGGTGTCGTAAATCTGCCGCTCGCGGCTTATGAAGCCGCGCACGGATTGCATGTCGTGTGGTCGCTGGAAACCGTTTTGGCCGTGGCGTACGCAGCCGTACTTGCGAGCGTGGTGGCGTATCTCTTCTATACGCGCGGCGTGGAAATCTTGGGCCCCACGCGGTCTGGCGCCTTCATCCATTTGATCCCGCTCTTCACGAGCCTGATGGCGATCGTGCTCTTGGGTGAGCAACCCGCCCTCTACCACGCCCTCGGCTTCGCCCTCATCCTCGGCGGGCTTTATGTGGCTGGGCGGTGAGCCGCCCTCACTCCTCCGGCCAGAGGTTGCTCAGAGCGAAGGTGTGGACGGCGAATGGGTCGGCGGCGACGGGGTCGGCCTCTTTGAAGGCCGCCGTGATGAGCCACTTGCCATCGGTCAGCGCTAGCGCTTCAAGGGTCTTGGCGTCGGGATCGACGAGCCAGGCGTGCGCCACACCGAACTGCGCGTAGATGGCAAGCTTGTCCGTGCGGTCGATGCGGGCGGTTGCAGGCGACAGCACCTCGCAGACCCAGTCGGGTACCGTGGCGATGAAGGCGCTCTCCGGAAATGGCGTCAGTCGCTCCCGCTTCCAGCCCGCGATGTCCGGCACTACGACATGCTCGCCCAAGTGCAGCTCGGGCTCATCCAGGATGATCCAACCGCCAGGGCCCCCACGGCCCCGGTCAAAAGGACCAATGATTTCAGCACCGATCCGGCTGGAAGCCATTGCATGGCGCGGCCTTGGGCGCGGGTGGGCATGCAGCACGCCGTAGAGGATCTGTCCCACCATATTGGGCGGCAGCGCCTCGAGATCGGCATAGGTTGCAGGCGTCGTTTTCGGCTTCAGCATGCGCCGATCCCTAACATTTTTTGGGCTGCGACGCCACGTTGCCATCTTCCCGTGCCCCATCTTCCGCATAGTATTGCACCATGACCTTGAAGGCCGAGCGGGCCCCAGGATCAAAACAGCGCGAGGAGGCGCAACCCATGATCTGGCGCGATACGGCAGAGGGCTGGGGCGTCATCACCCGGTGGCTGCATTGGGTGATGGCGTTTGCGATCTGTGGTCTCTTCGCACTCGGCTGGTGGATGGTGGGACTCGATTATTACTCTCCCTACTACAACGCCGCGCCCCACTGGCACAAAAGCCTCGGGATGATTTTCCTGGTCGTCCTCCTCGTGCGCATCGGTTGGCGGCTCGTCAATTTGCGCCCCAAGGATGAGAGCCGCTCAGCGTTTGAGCGCCGCGCCGCCCATCTCGTGCATGCAAGCTTTTATCCCCTCATGATTGTCGTATTTGCGTCGGGCTACCTGATCCCGACCGCCGACGGGCGGCCCATTTCCGTATTTGGCCTCCTCGACGTGCCGGCCCTCGTCATCCAGCCGGGACTTGAGAGCGTAGCGGGCTCCGTGCACCGTTGGAGCTCCTATGCGGTCATGATATTGGCCGGGCTTCACGCAGCTGCCGCATTGAAGCATCATTTTGCTGACAAGACGTCGGTGCTGACGCGCATGTGGTCGGGGCCGGCGCCACGTTAAGACGAAGCTTCTTCACAGTGAAACAGATCGAAAGGTGTTTGCCTCATGACGCTGAAAGGAACCATGCTTGCAATTGCTGCTGCCGCGATAGCTTGGGGTACACCCGCCTTGGCGGACGAATACATCATCGACACCAAGGGTGCCCACGCCTCCATCAACTTCCGCGTCAATCATCTGGGCTTCAGCTGGCTCACCGGACGCTTTGACACCTTCGATGGCTCGTTCACTTATGACGAGACGGCGCCTGAGAAATCCACGATCAAAGTGGAGATCGACACCGCCAGCGTCAATTCCAACCACGCCGAGCGCGACAAGCACTTGCGGTCCAACGACTTCCTCGATGTCGCGAAGTTTCCAAAGGCGACGTTCGTGTCGAAGTCGGTCACGCCCAAGGGTGACGGCACGGCGACGGTCGTGGGCGATTTGACTCTGCGCGGCGTCACGAAGGAAGTGACAATCGATGCGCGCTACGTCGGCGGCGGGGAAGACCCGTGGGGAGGCTATCGCCAGGGGTTCGAAGGCACGACCACCTTCGCCTTGGCCGACTTTGGAATTCCGAAGGACTTAGGGCCTGCGTCCAAGAACGTGGAGCTCACGCTGCATGTCGAAGGAATTCGCAAGTAAACGCCTGCGCCATGTCGTCGAGGTCGGCGCCGGCGAGAAACCATGCCGGCGCTGCTCCTTGATCCGCACCAATCCCCTGAGCAACCAAAAGCGTTGGATAAACTTGGAGCAGAAAGAAAATATTTTCGCTGCACTTCTCGGCGCGGCCGTCGCGCTCGCCTACACCTTCGCCAAAGCCTCGTGGAGCGGGGAATCGCTCGCCGACGTGACGCTCATGGAGGCTCTCGCCGCCGCCGCGATTGGCGCCGTCGCCGGCGTCATCGCCTTCCTGTTGCGCCAGCGGATTTGAGCCGAGTGACAGCCGCCGCTGGGCCAATGCCGCCCTCAATCGATGTGAACCGCTCGCGGAACGTGTGCCGAGCCACTGAGCATCGGGTTGTGAATTGCGCTTCACCTCCGCCCCCCGGTGCCGTATGACCCGCTCGCATTTAATTCGTCGCCGCGCGAGAGGCCAGAATCACCGCATGCTTACGAGGAGCCTTACGCAGATTTCGGGTGCGCTTTGACGTACCGGCCTGAAATCGACGGCTTGCGGGCCCTTGCGGTATTGCCGGTTGTGGTCTTTCACGCCGAGCAGAGTTGGGCGCCTGGTGGGTATGTTGGGGTCGACATCTTCTTCGTCATTTCGGGATACCTGATTGCGCGCATCGTCTCATCGGAGATCGCCGCGGGCCAATTTACGTTCGCTTCGTTCTACGCGCGCCGTATGCGTCGCATTCTACCAGCGTTCCTCGCCGTCATCGTGGCCAGCCTCGCCACAGCATATGTTGCATTCACCCCCCATGATTTCGAGCTCCTCGGACGCTCTGCGCTGGCTGCGCTCGGACTGCACGCAAATTTCTGGTTCGCCGCGAAGGCTGGATATTTCATGCCGGAAGCGGCAACCATGCCACTCCTTCACACCTGGTCGCTCAGCGTCGAGGAACAGTTCTACATCGTCGCTCCCCTGCTCGTAGCCGCTGTCGCACGCGTAAACAAAGTACGGGCGACCGCGATCTTCACGACGCTGGTGTTGATCGCCCTGGCATGGTCGGAAATTGATCGTCATGCCGCGCCGGAAGCTTCGTTCTTCACCACGCAGACCCGCGTCTTTGAACTTCTTCTCGGCGTGGGTTTGGGTCTTCGTCTTGTACCCGCGCTCTCCTCCCAGCAGTTGCGCTCAGGGCTTGCGCTGGCGGGTGCTGTCACGATCCTTGTGGTCATCTTTTCATATGGACCCGACACATCGTTTCCCGGTCTTGGCGCGCTCATACCCTGTCTCGCGGCCGCCGCGATCCTGCATGGTACCGATGGCACGGACCGTCGCCACAGCGTTGTCGTGCGCGCGCTCACCACAAGGGCTGCCGTCTACATCGGCAAACGCTCCTACTCCTTATACCTCTGGCATTGGCCGCTGTTCGCCTTCGCACAGTATGAACTGGGCCATCAAATCTCGATCGCAACGCGGATTGCGCTCGTTGTTGCGGCGTTTGCGATTGCCGAGTTGAGTTATCGGTTCATCGAGCAGCCTTTCCGACCGCGGCGGGCAGATGTACCATCCAAGACCACCTTCGTCACCGGCGCAGCCGCATCGGGCGCGCTCGCTGGCGCCGCGGCTCTGGTCGTCGCCAGCGATGGTCTACCATCGCGGCTTCCGCCGGCAGCGCGAGCCTTGGCTGAGCAGATCGATGAGATTGACAGGACTCGCAGCTGGCAACTTTGCCGAGAGGCATTCGCGAAAGACCATCAACCCTGCCGCATCGGCTCGCCAAATGTGGCGCCCCGCCTCATCGTCTGGGGGGATTCCCATGCTGGCGTCTTCCTCAGTGTGATTGATGAAGGACTGCGCCAGTCGGGACGGGCGGCGATCGCCATCGTAAGAGGGGGATGCCCGGCGCTGCTGGAACTTGATGACATTCCCCAGTTGGCCAAACGAAAATGCGCCGCACAGACGAAGGCATTTCTCTCAGCTCTTGAGATGCCAGGACTTGAAACCGTGCTGCTCGCGACCCGGTGGGGAAACTACACCGCACAGCAGTCGCACAACGCTGAGAAGGGGGCGGACGAGCACTTCGCCCAGCGTCTGTTGAACACGGTCGCTGGCATCCAGTCGAAAGTCCGGCGTGTCGTTATCGTCGGCCCCGTCCCCGAGACGGGCTATCATCTTCCCGCTGCGATGATCCGCGCCGCAATGGCGGGGCAGACCCTTAAACCCGTGTTGCCGTTATCGCAATTTCTCATACGACAACGACATGTGCTCGAAGCCTTGAAACAACTTGAAGCGGTTGACGGCGTGCGCGTCCTCTACCCGCATCGCGAACTATGCGATGCGGCACAGTGTTCGCTCACTCAGAATGGCCTGCCGCTCTATCGCGATGATAATCATCTCAACGCCCTGGGTAGGGCAAGATTGTCACGATTGATCCAAACGGCCGTCTCGGGAAATGGTTTTGAACAGCGGGCTCTTCATCGCAATAAAGCCGAGCACCCGCATCTTGCGAACGTAATCTCGCGATAAAAAAAGAAGCGTCTTGCTGCTGTGACGCCTTCACCCCCCTTTCGTTTGCAGCCCGACCGTGGCAGGTTCGCGCCCGACCAACAACGCTAGGACAGCGCCGATGAGCTGGCTCGATATTTTGACCGATCCCCAACGCCTCGGCCTGGTCGTGCTCATCGCGGTCGGCGCATTGTTCGCGGGAAAACTCATTCACGATCGCTGGCCCAAGCATCGCAATCCGCTCTTCTGGGCCGGCAGCGCGGCATTTCTCATCGTTGGTGCGCTCGCCTATTTCGGAAGTGCCGAAGCAGCCATCGTGTTATGGGTCTTCATAGCCATCGCCATCATTCTGGGCGCAAGTGCGCTGGTGCTGTAAAAACCGAGATCGTGACGTTCGATACCGCCACCCAAACGCGTGTTCTTTCTCACCCCCTCTATCTCAGCTACGGTCGGCGCACGACCAACACATCTGCGAGGATCGCACCATGA
>JAKALI010000101.1 GCA_021813195.1 Pseudomonadota bacterium | reverse complement strand
CCAGAAGGGCTTGGATTGCGGGACCCACGCCGTGGGAATTGCGCTTTCAATACCACCGGGCCGATTGTAGTGCAGGTTTGACCACCAGGATTTGATATCCTTGTAGCGGAAGACCCATGGTTTGCCCGCGCCATCCGTGATGGGCGTGCGCACTTGCGCGGCCCGCGCCGCCTCACTCGCATAATACCAGTCGTAGCCCTCTCCGCCCGCGATGTTGGAACGCAAATAAGCCACATCATGGATCGAGCGCCACCCAGCCAGATAGTCGCGATGCGCCGTGCCCTCCCGCCAATCTGACAGTGGCCAGTAAAGATCGATCCCAATCGCATCGATGTTGGCGGACGCCCATAACGGATCGAGATGAAAATAGACGTCGCCCGATCCGTCGGCCGGCTGATGTCCGAAATACTCCGACCAGTCCGCCGCGTAGGTCACCTTCGTGTCTGGACCGAGTACAGACTTGACGTCGGCCGCGAGCTGCACAAGCGCCGCGACGAATGGGTAGGCCGACGCCGAACTGCGCACCTGCGTAAGACCGCGCAGTTCGGTGCCGATCACGAAGGCCGAAACACCGCCGGCAACCTTAGCCAGATGAGCATAGTGCAAAATCATGCGCCGGTAGGACCATTCGGCGGGTCCCGTGTACGTCACACTCGCACCGCTGAGCGCGAAGTCACTAACCGCCGCCGTCCCAATAAAATTCGCAAGCTGGGCTGAGGCCGCCGCCGTCTTGTCGGGCGTGCCGGGTTCGCCGGGGGCGGGATGCACGGTGATACGCCCCCGCCAAGGATAGACGGGCTGGCCCGTGCCGCCATAGGGGTTGGGCAGTTCATTGCCAGCCGGCACGTCCATCAGAATGAACGGTGTCAAAATGACATCGATGCCGCGCGCTTTCAAATCCTGGATGGCTGCGACCACGGTTTGATCGGACGGCGTTCCCCCATATGCCGGGCGATCGTCGATGCGGCTCACCACATAGGCCGCGGCGCGATCGACGCCCGCGACGCTCCAGAAAATCGGACTGGTCACCTTTGAATAGCGCTCCACCCCCGGCTTCAATTCGCAATGGCTTGCCCTGAGATCGCTGCCGAACCAGCTCACGATGAGCGAGACGGCCTTAGCATTGGGCAGCGCACGTTGCATCTGATCGAGTGCGACGTGCCAATCCCTACGCCCGCCCAACGTATGGACGTTCTCCGAAACTGAGCGCCCGCCGCCAAACGTTTGCACAACCGGATCTGGTGCATAGACGAATTCGCCAGATCCCGGGATCAATACGACGCCTCGCAATTCCTCACCGAAAGGCTCGACTGGCCGCTCAACCTCAAAAGACAGTTGCGGGATGCGATTGCCGAATTGCGCCAGGGGCAAATCCTGAAAGACGATGTAAGCTGTTCCGCGAAAGGCCGGTGCTGATGACGCACCAAGCCGCGCCGCAATTAAGCTGTCGGGGGCCTGCGTCTCACTGCCATCATGGATTCGATGGAGAACATCCGATAAATCGTATTCTCGCCCGTCGGCCCACACTCGACCGATACCCCGAATGGGACCTTCACAGAGGGCGATCGCGAACGAAGCGTAATAGCGATATTCGATTGTCTTGGTGCTCGCGGCACCGCCGCCCGATACCCCGAGACCTTTGCCCGAGCCGCTCGCCGCCGTTGATTCGATAATTTCCTCGCGAATCTCGTCGGCCCAGATCACCTGCCCACCGAGCCGCGCCTTGCCGTAAAGCCGCGGAATGGGGCTGCCTTCGGTCGAAGCGGTGAGATGGACATGCTGCAGGCGCGGGCCTTCCAACGGCCGCGTTCGGCCCGACGCCGCAAACAAAGCGTTATCGATCGCCGATCCGGCGAAGGCGCCGATTTGTGCGCCAATCGCGGCGCCTGAGAGTGTGGCACCCAGCACCGTGATTCCGGCTGGCAAAAGTGCGCCGCCCACCGCAGCGCCTGCGACGGCCAAGGCCAAGGTCGCCATGGATGTCCTACCTCATTCGGGAAAGCGGAACGCACCCGCCAAGTGTCGGCGCCACCAACTGCAGAATACAACTTCGCTTGCTGCGGTTCCTTCCATCGCGTGCACCATGGTTTGAGGTGACACGAGGATGGCACAATGTTTGGCTGCCATTCCGCTGCGCAGCCGAAACACGAGAACATCAGCGGGTGAAATATGCGCCACTGCAATCGGAGTGAGATGCCGGGCTGCCGCGCTGAGCAATGGCTCGCCCGATACGACCTCTCCCCAATCGCGAGTGTACGGTGGTGGTATTTCCGGTTCGCAATCCATCACCTCTCGATAAACGCCGCGCACAAGCCCGAGGCAATCAGCCCCCACCCCCTTCATGCTGGCCTGATGGTGATAGGGCGTTCCAATCCATGTGCGCGCCGCGGCGATCACGCTCGCGGCGCGATCCTTCCGAAGTTCGAGTTGCATGTCTGGCGAGGTTCGCGAGGCTGAACTTAGCGGGCTTTGGAACCGGGCCGCGAAACGGCTGTCAGAAAATCATTGCCGGGCATGTGCGGAAATCCCCGAAAGTTGATGACATTCGAGAACTTTGTGCGGCAGGTCGTGAGATGCTTGTCGCATCCGGCGGTGACAACAAACGTCTGCCCCGCACTTAAAGGCTGGCGAACCGGCTGCCAAAGCTCAATTGTTACAATTCCGCTGCGTCGGGCGTGCTCGCGAACTTCCATCGCCTGCCCCTCAGCCGCTCCGGATGTAAAAGTCGCCAATCCACGCGTGAACCAGCCGTTCTGGAAAGATTCCAGACCGCTTGCGGTGAACATCCTCTCAGATTCAACCGAGGTGATGATCCCCGTCCCGCGATAAGCCGCCGCATTGAGGTTGACCTTGCAGCGCACGTCACCAACGTCGGCGTCGCACGTGTACTGGAAAAGTCGCCCGCGCGGCTGCTGGAGATAGTGCGCGAGACCGCGCACCTCTGCGGAAAAGGCGCCCCCGCTCCGCGTGACTTCGCCCAGCGTTCCCGTACGCATGAGCACCCGCATCGACGGGTCTGCCCAATTCACGCGGAAGATATCGATCACGGCATCGTCATACAGACCGCCCTCCAAATCTTCATCGGCAAGACGCGCACTCGACAAGGCCCCTTCGACTTGCATGTTGTCCGTAGCGAGCCCGAGTTGTTCGACCATCTCGCTTCCACTGAACCCCGCTGCCGCCTCAAACGTTGTTCCGTCAAACACAAGATCGCAATCGTGATCGGTAAACCCCTGCCGCAAACCATCGCGACGTGTCAGCCGCCAGCACCAGCACAGAGTCGTCGCGCCGCTATCGAGATGGGCCTGTAGCCCTCCAGGGATTTGCCTCACAACCGCAGCTCCACAATCGGTATGTTGGGAATCGCACCATGCTGAAATCCGGACAAACTTATTTCGAGCCGGTCTGTATCGAAACGCACGGGCACATCGAATTCGAATCCAGCGGTGAGGCTGGCACCTGGCTCGGGGATATGACCAGGAAGAAACTGAACGACACCGGTGACCAGATTGAGCGCAAACGCCGTCCCCTCAGATTTCTCCACGCCATTGACTGCGACCCGCACCGTTCCCGCCACGGGTTTCACGATTGCGCGAAACCAAGGCGCGAAGGCGCTGCCGTAGGCCTTGCGCAATGCGAATTCGCTCCGTATTCCATCACCGCTGCCCAGCACTTGATCTGTCGGCTGCGGCGTCTGTTGCGGCGGGCAGGACTTGTAATCAAGATGATCCCGCCAGCGAAACCCGTAGAGCCGTCCGCGCCGTTCCTCGAAAAAGCTGATCACAGCATGAAGATCATCAAGGCTTCGCACGCCGTAGCCCGCATTGTAGCTCCGCCGAGAATTCGCCCATCGCGCGTTTCGCTCCTCATGACCGGATCCCAGAACGACGACTTCCGTGCGCCGCTCGGGGCCGCCTTGCGCGCCGCGCGAGATCTCGGTTGGAAAGCGCACTTCGTGGAACGACATCACCGTCTCTTTGTTTCAGCCAATCCGTTAAAAACACTCGCAAGCCAGGACCATAATCACCAGCTTCACATGTTGCGCTGACCCAATGCCATTGTGCGCACGAGAAGTGCGCCAATCTGCGCCTCCGAGCGACGGAAACTCTCAACATCCGTTGCGCTGACGTTGATCGTGATATGCGGGCCGCCACCGCCGCCGGCGGACACAACGCCGAGACGGCCGTCCGGGCCGCGGGCTAACGGCAAGATCGCCTCCGCACCCCGTTCGCCCGCAATACCGACGCGACCCGCCTGCAAGGGAAAGGCTATCGGGCTCTGGATGACGCCACCGTGAGCGAAGGGTACGGGCAAGCCTTGCTGGAACACGCCACCGTTTGCGAAGCCGAGACCGCCTGAGAATAGGCTACCCAAAAAATTCCCGAATCCCTGTTCAAGCGGGCGCAGCGCGGCTTTCAATACCAGTTCCGACAATCTTAGCGTCAGTCCGCGCAACACATCCGAAACCGAACGACCTTTGATGGCAATGCCTTCGAAAGCGGCCGTTAATGCGGAGCCGAATTGACGCCCAAGCGAAGCAGCCGCTCGCAACTCGCTTTGGAGCCCGCTGGTGTCGGCGTCGATTGCGATTGTCCAGCGGTCCGCCGTGTCATCAAAGTTGGTCATCGTGTCCTCTCGGCATCCGGAAACCGATTCATCAAGTCACGCAGCTCGGCGCGCGTCGGCGCCGTCGCGCTCGATCCCAGCCCCAATCGACCTCGAATTGCGGCGTTGAATTCTGGCAGCGTCATGCCCCAGAAGACGTGTGGCTCGAGACCGAAGGTGCCGAGCCCCAACGCCATCACGTCGTCCCAGGGAAAGGGCCAGGATCGTCCTCTGCACCGGTCTTGGCCGAACCGCTGCCGTTTGGCGCCGATACGGAGAACGTCGCGTTGAGTAGGCGGGCAACGATATCCACAAATCCGGCTGCACCGCCCTGCGTGCCCATGCGCGCAACCGCTTCGTTCGTCACGTCATACCCCGCGCCCCGCAAGCCAGCGGCGATAATGCGCACACAGTCGCGCGCCGAGATCCGACCGCCTTCAAAACGGGTCGCAAGTCCCAGCATGTCCTCTTCGCCGAATGCGGCCTCGAGTTCCGCAAGGGCACCGAGCGTCAAACAGAGACGATGGGGCTCACCGTCCAGAACGGCTTCAATCTCACCCCGATGACGATTGACCATGGATTGCGCCTTATGTTGCCTGGAAAGTGATTTCGCCCGCCGAATCCAATGCGAGATCGAAGGCGACCTCCCCGTCGTGGCGGCCGGTCAACTCAAAGGATGTGATCTGGAACAGCCCTTCGACGACACCGAAATCGGGTATCGCAACCTGCCAGGAGCGGATCGTCCCGTTGAAGACGTAACTGCGGATCAGTTCATCGGATGCTGCGTCTTTGAAGATCCCAGATCCCGTCAAGCGCACGGATTTCACACCCGCGCCGGCCAGCAGTTCACGCCAAGCCCCCGCCGACTCTTGATGGGTGATATCGACGGTTTCCGCATTGAATGCGATAGCACGCGAGCGCAAGCCCGCGACCGTCGTGAACGCACCGGCTCCGGTGCTATCCACCTTCAACAGGAGATCTTTGCCCTTTTGTGCCACCATGATCGCTGCCGCCTTTCCTGCTAGATGATTGTCATGCGTCCGGCTCTGTCACGGCCCGCAGACGCACAATCCCGCGCGTGGTTTCGCCATCGCCCTCTCGACGCACTTCGCTCAATTCATGCCGGCAATTGATCAGATGGTGACCACTCAGCGTGAGGGACGCGTTGTGCAATAGCCCCTCGATTACCGCCAGGATGGCATGGGCTTCGCGCGCGCCATTCGCTCGCGTCCATGCTGTGACGGTCACCAGATGCTCATGGCCATTCTCGCTACCCGTGTCCCAATTGCGGATCGTGCTTTCACCGATGGTCACGTACGGCAGAGCCACCCCGCGCGGGACATCATCATAGATCTTGGCTCCGCCGAGGAGGGCTATCAGCTGCGTATCCGATGCCAGACGCTGATAGAGGGCCTTCTGCATCTCCCAACCCGCGCTCGTCATGTGACGGCTCCCGTATCGTCCGTCCCGATTTCTCGAGCGATCGCCTTGGTGGGTGCGAGCGGCGCGGTCATTGTCGGACGGGTTGCTCGTCGACGGACGTCAGCCGCGCGAAAGAGAATGCGGCCAACACGCCGCGCAAAACGAGCGCCCCGCTGCGAGATTGGCCCCATGCGGACGTCACAGCGCAATTTCATGACAGACGCTCCTCGACAAGACAACGTAGGAAGCGATGCTGTTCATCGACATCGAGAACCGACAGCAGGTCGAATATTCGTGAGCCATACCGCAACCGCAGATGCGGGCCTACGCCTTCGCGCCAACGCATCCAGATCTCATGCGTGATGCGACCCGCGATAGCGTCTGCCACAACGCGTTCACTCCCGTTGAGCGGCCGGATCTCTGCCCAAACCTCGGCAATCGGGCTCCACGTTTGGATTGCGCCGCCGCCGCCGTCGGGTGTGCGCACCGGCTCCTCTACGACGACGCGGTGGCGCAAGTCGGCGATTTTCACCGTGCTCATAGCCGTTCCACCCGATAAGGCATCAGCAGCTCCGACACCGCCGATGGAATAGCGGCTTCAAGCGAACCGATTTCGATGGGATCGCGATGCTCGTACCAGTGGGCGACCAGCAGCAGGAGCGCCTGCCGGATGGGTCTTGGCACATCTGAGGCCGCATCGCCGAAGCCAACACGTATGTCGATCTCAATACCCTGAGCAGCGCGACCTGGCACCGGCCAAGTCCCCTCAGCAGCGATGAGGCGCGCGGGCGTACCTTGACCGTCGAGCAGATAGTCAGCAGCATCGAGAAGCTGAAAAGTGCCGTCCGCGGCGAAGATGCGCGCGGCGCTAACCGCTTGCACCGGCCGCAACGGCAAAATCAACTCACCCCCGCGTGGCCAGCGATCCCGAACATAGGTCCACTCCTGCGTGATCAGTGCGAGCCCGAGCGCCTGCTCGATGTGCAGCCGCGACGTCAGAATGAGGCTGGCGACGAGCGTATCATCGCCATCGGTCTCAAGGCGCAGATGCGCTTTGGCTTCGCTGACGGATACGGGTTCAACTGACGGACCACTCCGAAATATCAGTGCCATGCGTACCTCGCACATGAACCTGAAAAAAGCGGCGGAGCCACATGCGACAAGCATATGACTCCGCCAGGATACTGCGCGCGGGAGGAGGGACGGCGCGCAGGTTTCGCTGCAGCCGTTACGCCGCAAATTTGAGCAGTTTGATTGCGTCGAAATCCCTGATGCCGCCGCCCACGCGCTTCGTGGTGTAGAAGAGCACATAAGGCTTCGCGCTATAGGGATCGCGCAGGACGCGAATGCCAAGCCGATCGACGATCAGGTAACCGCTCGCGAAGTCGCCGAACGCGATGGCATGGCTGCCAGCCGAAATGTTTGGCATGTCTTCGGCTTCGACCACCGGATAGCCCAACAGCATCGAGGGTTGACCGGCCTCCGTGGAGGGCTGCCAGATGTAGGCACCATCGGAGTCCTTCATCTTGCGTACGACCGACAGCGTGTGCCGATTCATGACAAAGTGGCCATTGGCCCGATAGGGACCTTTGACGGCATACGCGAGGTCGATGAGCTTGTCGGCTGGATCGGTTGCTGGAAAGGCCCCGGCCACGCCGGTTGCAATGAAACCCACATTGCCCCACGTCCACGACGCGTTGGCAACCGTCGGATAGTCCAGAAAGCCGCGGGGTTTGTTGGCGCCGTCACCCGAAATGAAGGCTTCTCCTTCCTGCTTGGCGAAAGCGATACGGACCTCCTCAGCCAGCCAGGCATCGATATCCACAGCACTGTCATCGAGCAGGCTCTGTGTGGCCGCCGGCATGGCGTAGAGTTCCATAGTGGGGAAGGCGAGTTCGGCCAATGTCGGCGTCGCCGTCTGGGGTCGCGCGGCCGTCGCCCCGACCCAGCCGGTGGCGGGACCCGAGGTTGCAAACGGCACCTTCAGCGCTGAGCCCGATACTTGCCGCACGCCGGCGATCGCGCGTATCGGTGAGACCGCTTTGAGAGCGGTGTTGACGGCGCGCTCGGTCTCGTCTGGTACCAAATAGCCACCATCGGGATCGGAGCCGACCGACAAGGCCTTCAGTTCCAGATCGCGCAGCCCATGCGTTTCACCTTTGCGCACATAACCTTCGAATGCTGTCTGGTGGGCAAGTCGCGCACTCGAACGCAGTCCATCGGCTCCGCCGCGCGGGGGACGGGCCTGTTTCAATTGCAGTTCATCGAGCGTTCGCTCGATCCGGGCGAGCTTCTCGGCGGTGAGAGCATCGGGCGCACCTTTGGCTTCGATTTCGGCAAGCCGCGCGTCGTTGGCTGCTTTGAAGGCTTCGAATGCTTCCATCAGCTCATCCACGTCACGGGCAAGCCCGCTGTGGCCGGCCTTCATTTCAAGGTCGGTTCGCTCTGTCATAGTCTATCCTTGCGATTAGCGTGTCAGGTTGCAGTTTTGAGACGTGCGATGGCCCGCCTGAGACTGCGGCGCACATCGCCCACCTCGTCTTCGGCCTCACCCGCATCCCGCAGGGCCATCAGGCCTTTGAGACCATTGCGCATCAGCGCACGGGCCTCCGAACGCGCAAGCCCAGCATCCCGCGTGAGCCAGCGCTCGAATTGACGTTCGCTCGGCACTTGCCCCGCGAACGGCCACGTTTTGATCTCCGCGATGCGCGCACCGGGTTGCATCGGGAATGTAACGATCGAAATTTCCCATAAATCGACGCTTTCCAAGCGGCGCACCCCCGTACGCCGGTCGCGCTTGAAGCGCGTCGGCTTGAACCCGATCGACAGACCGTCGATCGCGCCGACTTTCATCAGCGAGAAAACCTCGCGCGCTTTTTCCACGTCGAGCGTCAACCGCCCCCGAACCTTGAGACCCCGCCGATCTTCCTCAATCGACTCCCACACGCCGATGGGCTGGTTGGGGTCGTGCTGGAAGAGCATACGAATCCCCGAATGCCCCCTAGCCGCAAGACTGGCTCGGAAGGCTCCGGGGAGCATCACATCCCGCGCGAGGTCTTCACGGTGAAAGAGGCTCGCATAACCTTCAAATATACCGTCAGTCGCCACGTCGGACAGATCGAGGGCGATATACTTCAATTCCGGCGCCAAGCCGGACGTCTGTTGCACCGTCATGGAGTCACTCGCCTCGCAAACCGCCACTCACACTTGGCGTATAGCCAGCTGCTTCGCGCTTTTCCTCGATCGTCAGGAAGGTCGCTTGGTTCAACCTTGACCAGAGGGCCTCGCGCTCAGGTGCCAGCGCCTCCACTTGGTCGAGATCGGCCCGCAAATCCAATGCACCCCCAAAAGCCGGCGAGAGCCACGCTGATAGCGCCTTCGCTGAGCGCGCAACGAGTGGTAACACTGTCTGCCGCCAGAACGCGCGCGTCGCTTCCTGATAATTCGAGTAGGTGTTGTCGCCAGGGATTCCAAGAAGCATGGGCGGAACCCCGATGGCGAGCGCAATCTCGCGGGCGGCTGCATTCTTGGCTTCGATGAAGTCCATGTCCTTGGGGCTGAGGCTCAATGGCTTCCAATCGAGCCCGCCCTCCAGCAACATCGGCCGGCCGGCCTGACGCGCGCCCTGGAACCCACTCTCCAACTCACTTTTCAAGCGCTCGAACTGCTCAGCCGTCATGCGTCCGTCGCGCGCGCCATAGACGAGCGCGCCCGAAGGACGCGCCGAGTTGTCGAGTAGCGCCTTGTTCCAACGTGATGCCGTGTTGTGAATGTCGATTGCTGTCGCCGCTGTTTCAGGAGTAACCTTTGTTACTTCGGTTGCTGTCGATAGCATAGTCATCAAAGTGGTTATGTCAGACACATCAGCGATATTATCGACATCGCGATAGTCGTTATCAGATGGAAATCTTAACCTCATGGCGGCTTTGTCAATTCCATTGAGTTACCT
>JAKALI010000100.1 GCA_021813195.1 Pseudomonadota bacterium | reverse complement strand
CGGTCGATCCCTTGCCAATACTGCACCGATTGCGGGTGTGTTGGCGCCGAAAAACCGCTCCAGTTCCGGTGATCGCGACGTGTTCTCGAGCACCTCCCATGCATAGCCGTCGAACATGGGTATGTCCCACTGAAAGGCCACGCCAAAGCCTACACCTTGTTGTTTTCCGTCCGGTAGCATCGAATAGTAGACCTTCAGGGCCAGATCGGACCTGTTCGCTAATCCTCGAAACCACGGGACTTGGTACTGAATAGGATGCGTCGCGAGGATCGCCAGCTTTCTCATAGCACGCGCCCGGAAAAGTAAAAATGAGATGCCAAGGTCGCAACACCGATGGACGTGCTCAAGGTCTTGTCTGCCATGCTCCTGGCGCCGGATGATGCGGTAACAAGGAAGCGAAGGCGCGCTCGCTGCGTAAGCCTCTCAAAGACGGTCCAACACTTCTAATACGGGCTGGAACTGC
Organism: Pseudomonadota bacterium; assembly: GCA_021813195.1. Next base: position 9,537 of record JAKALI010000100.1, on the reverse strand, counting down.
CGCTCATAATTCCACTCGGATTGAATACGCTCACGCGCAGCAATCCCCATCTGCTCCCGCCGCGCCGGATTTTCGATAAGCCAACGCAACGCGCTTACTATGCTCTGGACGTCGTTGGGCTCGCACTGTATTGCGTATCCGGGCCTCACGAAAAACTCCACCCATTCCGGCAACTGGGTCACCAGGAATGGAAGCCCGCAGGCCATATAGTCGAACGCCTTGTTGGATGCACCTACCATGAAGCGCGTGTTGATATCGTCGCTGTGATTTGGCATGAATGCCAGCCCAACGTCGGATGATCGCGCCCACTCCATGATTTGAGAGCGGTTGGCGGCGGCGCCCAAATACTCGACCCTGGATGCCTCAAGCCCCAACGCGCGCCCAAAATTGACGAGTTCTTGAATATATCCTTGGCTGCCAAGCGTCTCATATCCGGCAAAGCGCAATTTTACATGGCTTGGCAAAGACGCGATCGCCTGCACGACGGTTCTGGGCAGCCGCGTTTCGTTAATGCTTCCGTGGAAGTAAACAAAAAAGTCCGCACTGGTGCGTTTCCGAAGGGAAACACCCACTTCGTGCTTCGATGGGCAATTCCATACGCACAGAGTCTTCTCGTGGCTTGTCCCGGTCGATTTGGTAAAGGCAAGTAGGCGATCAGTATTCGGCGCAATGCATAGATCCGCCCGCTGAGCGACAAACGTTCTGCACTTGGCGACCAGCCTATTCATGAATCCACGGCTCACGTTGGGCGAATCGTGTTCGTGATAAATGACCCGTTTCCGTCCGAAAGCTAGGAGAGCGCCGGCGATCGGCGTGGCGAGCGGATCGGAGACATATAGCAAGGACGGTCTCCAACGAAGGACCCAATAGAAAACCCAGAGGGCATAGGCGAGATAATGAAGTTTTAGCAGCCAACCCGTCGGTTTTCCCCCGAGCCGCTTTACGGTGACGCCTTCTAGTGCAGGGAAACGCAATTCCTCCATCCCAAACGACATCACGCCCAAAAACAAAACGTGCCATCCCCCTCCGGCCAGAATTCTTGAACTGTGCTCGAGAGGCGGATAGCCCGCAGGGTTGGCGTACTGAACATAGAGAACCCTTCTGGATTTCTGCATTTTATGTGGCAACGCTACGAAACGCGGCTATCCTTAATCCGGCGAGAGTGATGTGGTCGTCCCGGGCTTTCGTGCGTTGGCGTACAGGCTTTCCAGTTTCCTCCAGAAATCGCTGCCGTCTATGTCTAGGGGCGGGCTCATTGCACTGTGGCAGGAGCGCACCACATCAACAAAGCCCGCCTCTTGCAGTACCAGCTTAAGAGTAGAAAAGTCCCAGAGAAAGCGGTGTGCGCCACCCATCCGGCAGGCGTGGTTGATCGTTTCCGCGGGTGTCCTGAGGCCAGCCTGATGACCTCCCAAGTGCCGGAGTTCCCGAAAGAACTTCTCGTCGTTGGTAACGTAGGCACGGATATATCGTTCAAGATCTGGCGTAATCACACGCAAGGTTCCACCGGGCTGCAGCACGCGAAAACATTCCCCGAGCAATCGCTTACCGTCCTCGTAGTCAAGATGCTCAATGAAATGCTCACTGTGGATGTGCGAGGCGCTCCCTGAGGCCATCGGGATGCCTTCGCGAATGTCGGCATACGTCACGTCCGGGCGAATGGCTTGGTCGATATTCACCCACCCTTCGCGCGTAAGGGTGCCGCAACCGATGTTCACGAGACATCCGTCGCCCGGCCGTGCGACCAGCATTCGACGTCGGACGACTCTCAGCCCAACACGCCTGATCAGATCCGTTGCGGCGAATAGCAACGACCGGAGATCGCCGAAAAGCGGCCTCCCGAGGAGCCGGATGGCTACTTGCCTCAACATGGTTCGGTGCTAACCAGAGCCGAATAATTCGGATACGTCATTTCATCTATCGCCACTGCCCGCGGTCGTCGAGAGGCCAATCATTCTGGCCACGTTAGGCGCTTCGCAAGAAGTCAAGATCACCGGAAATGTCGAATCAAGATCCATGTCTTGCCGCGATGATGTTCCGATATTCTGATTCCATCCGCCGCTCGACCGTCTCCCAGGCGAAATGGCTTCTTACCAATTCCCGACCGTTGTCGGCCATGCGGGCTCTCAACCCATCGTCTTGCAGTAGCGCGACCAGCCGGCACCCCATTGCCAACGCGTTAGCGGTGCACACGATGCCTGCACCGGAGGCCTCGATCAATCCGGCCAAGCCCACTTCGGGCGTCACAATCACGGGTCTTCCGGCCGCCATTGCCTCAAGAACCGACAGGCCGAGGCTCTCCTCCAGGCTTGGCAGCACGAACACGGCCGAAGTGGCGTAAGCGTTCGCAACCTCGCTGCGGTCCAGCGGACCGGTAAAAATAATTCTATCCCGCGCTCGTTCGCCGGCAAAAGCCATAAGCTCGCGAACAAATACTTTCTCGCCGTCCCCGGCGAATACCAGACGCGCTCCGGGGAGTTGCGCCAAAACCGTTTCAAACGCCTCCACCAGCAGATGCGGCCTCTTCTGCGGATGAAGGCGGCCCAGAAACAGGACCACTCGATCGTCCTTCGACAGGGAATGGCGGCGCCTGAATGAATCAGGATCGGCCGGGGTCAGGCCCGCGTCTACGCCGAAAGGGCAAACAAACGCTTTTCCCAAGAATTCGCGCAAAGGCAGATTGTCGCGTTCCTGTTCGCTTGTAAAATGCAATCGGCCCGCGTGTTTCAAAATGCCGGCGCTTGCGAGATCCATGTACACGCGCTTCCTCCACGCGCGGTGGGAAAGCGAGCGCTTGTTCAGCATTCCGTGGAGTGTCAGGCAATAAGGCGTGCCCGCATGCCGGCATGCTGACGCCGCCGCCCAAATGGGGAAGTCCCAAAGGCCGTGTAGGTGTGCAATGTCATGTGCCTCTAATAATCCGGCCAAACCTCCGCGCATCGACGGAGAAAATCTCCACCGAGGGTCCCGGCATGGAAAAAGTTTGGTGGGAACACCCCTGTCGTCACCGTCCCAGCCCCGGTCTGTCGCCGCCACGCACACTTGATGGCCGGCGGATAATTGCGCCTCGGCCAAACCCAATACGGCGGTGACGGGCCCGCCCTTTTTCTTGTCCAAATCGGCCACGATGTGGAGGATTTTCAGGGCTGGTCTCCCATAATCGCGAGCTCGAGCCTGGAAAGAACGCGGGCTTTATCGAATGTTTGGGCGTACCTCCTGCGCGCTTCTTCCCTGTCGTCGTTTTCAGGCCGGCTCGATAGAAACGTCAGCATCGCCCGGCCGATGTCTTCGGCTTCGGTGCCGGATGTCAGGCTTTCCGCGCCAAACTCCCCTAAGACCTCGGGGATAGCGCCCACGGGTGTGGCGATGATGGGCGTCCCTGCCGCGAACGCTTCCAGCACGATCAACCCGAACCCCTCCAACGCCCTTGTCGGCAGGACAAAACAGTCGGCCGCCCGGTAGTGCAGCGCTTTTTCGCTTTCCTCGATGCGGCCGGGGAAATGGATGTCGTCGGAAAGCGCCATTGACCCGGCCAACGCTTTTAGCTGGCCGGTCTCGGGGCCATCCCCAGCCAGGATCAGGCGGAATTTGGGCAGGCTCGAGGCCGCCGAACGCTTTACCCATGCAAATGCGCGTATGAGGTTATCCAGCCCCATTCGTTTCGTGTGCCGCCGAAGAGAGAAAAAGCAGACGTCGTCTGTCCGCCAGAACGCAGATCGCAGCTTAAGCCTGGCTTCCTGGCGCGATAGGCGCACCGACATGCGCTCAAAATCGACGTAACCGGGGCACACCGCGATGCGGCCGGACGTCTCCACGGCAAACTCGCGGCTCAAAAGGGATGCCGTGTACTGCGAAAAACACTGGACGAGATCACTCTTTCGATAGCATTTTTTCTCGATCTGCCGAAAGCCCCAATGAACGGCTTTCGCGCGCAGTTCCAGCGCCCCCCCTTCTCGGTTCGCGGCGTATTCTTCCGCCAGTGGCGAGTGCACGGACATGACCCGCCGCGTGATGCGGATATCTCGGCGGTGCAGTCCGGCAAAATACGGCAAGTGGCCGTGGCCGTTCAAGACGAATTCGCGGTTTACCGCTTCGCAGAGGTCCCTCAACGCGGCCCCCGCTCCTTTCATGTGGGAAAGAAAATTGGCGATACCCGTCGTGCCGCTCGACGCCGGCCTCGGATAACGCCAAACCGTCACCCCCTCATGCCGCGCAGTTTTTTCCCCTGTCCTCTTGGTGTCGCAACAAAGATAGTGCACTTCCCTGCCGTTTTTCGCGCAAAACACCGCGAAGTCGCTCGCGATCTTGAAAGCCCCCCCCACTTCGTCGGCGGCCCACGCGTCGGCCGCGATGACAAGCGGGGTCTTATTCTCCACGAAATCTCCATCGCTGAATCACATGCGAAGTTCGCTCGGGCACATCGATTGCCGTGATTTGTGGCGACGGCGTTACCTTCAGCCGATTGCCAGCTATCGGCGCGGCCAGAAACGTAACCTCCCATCCTGCCTCTGCCATCAGGTGCGCCGCGTTGATCAGGGGGGGATAGGCGCCGGGTTCGGTAGCCTGGATGAACAACGCACGCCGCGTTTCAACTGAGAGATTCATAGAGCTCCGACATCTCTTTTGCCACTTCCTTCATAGTTCGTGGTGGCTTGATGCCCGCGCGCAACCTATTCAGCGCGCTGCGGTCAGTATCGAAGCTCTGGATAGCATCCGCCCAGGCTTTTTCATTTTCCGCCGCCACCAGCAAACCATCGACGCCATGGGTCACCAGTTCGGCAATACCGCCAAGTCGTGATCCGAGGACTGGCGTGCCAGCCGCGAAGGCTTCAAGCACGACCAGTGGTCCGGTTTCCAGCCATTGCGAAGGAACTACGACCAGATCACAGGCGCGCATGGCAGCGACCACTGAAGATGCGGGCAACGACGGCCGCAGCGCAACACGTGTGTCTTGCTTAATCATTTTCCGCAAATGTTGCTGGTACGCATCCTCGGCACCCTGAATGATGGCGAATATCTCCAACGAAACATTGGCGGTAGGTATTTTTGCAAGGGCGCGCAACAGTACATCGACGCCTTTAGACCGATCAAGCCGGCCGAAATAGCGAAGTACAAGGGGCCGTTGTGTGCTCACATCAGTGTCCGGCGTGGCGCTCGCGATGGCGCCGCTATCCACCGGCTCGATCGGCGCGAATGGCAAGCCTTGCCGGGATACCACGAGTTGCGGCTCGTTGATGCCATTGCGCCTTAGTACGCCCGCCACCCATTCGCATACAGCGACAACGTGGTCCGCCTTGCTCATCAAACTGTGAAAGCGCTGTTGCCCACCGGCGACCAACTCACGCATACGTAGTGCGGTCCAAACGCCCCCGTGCAGCCTGAGGCGCGCCAACAACCTCCCGAGCCAACCTGGAGTTCTTGCAAGGACATTAGCTAATCCTTCATGCACTCCATGCTTTTGCAGCACGCACGCCGTGCACCGGGTAACGTCAAGCGCCCCATCGCAAGGCGCGCGGCCCATGTGCATCATCGTCCCGCGCGCGCAGCTCACTGTCGGCGTGTGATAGGTGAACAATACCCGTGCCCCAGCCTGTTTAGCTTCGTGCACCAGTGCTTCCGACACTGCAGCGGTGCGCGCGTGCAGATGCACTACATCTGGTTTCCAGGCCTGCAATACCACTCGAAAATTGGCTGCCGCTACCCAGTCCGGCTGCCCGTAGGCTTCTTCAAACCCGGATTCAGGATCCTGGCCGATCTCGAAAATCGTGATTCCGTCGACCAGTTTCTCTTCGATTCCCAGCCGCGCGGCCGGTGTGACTATCGCACACTCAATACCGACGGCGGACAAATGCCTGCAAAGAGATTCGACGTAAATCTCCGTACCACCGAGCTTGCTAAAACTATAGAAAAATGGGATGTGTAAAACTCGCATAAGCGCTAGTTGGAGAGACAAGACTTATGCAGTCAAGCGGATATTCGACACAGAAACGCTCACGGGATATGACAGGGCCGCAAGATTAGGCAGGCATACGCCAAATGTTTTTGGCAGCGTCGTACCAGCGCCGTGGAAAGAACGTCGCCAACATTAGGCGCAGGTGAGTAGGCTTGGCCATCAAACTTGGCCCTAAGAACAGCACCCGCAGAAAGCAGCGGCGGGATTCCGCATTCATCCCATGACCAAAGTATTTGATCGCGAAGTCAAGGTAGTGGGAAGCGTAGGCCTCTGCCTTCGCAGAAAGCTTTGCCTGCTCGAGCGCAGAATCGGTTTCCTCCTGGGAATAAACGAGGTCCAGTAACTTGATGACCGAACGCTCCTCACTTCCATCCTGGCTGATCTTGGAGTGATGATTGCTGTCATGGACTCGGTAATCAGCCAGCACCTCATCACAGTAGTAAAAGGGCCAACGCCGTGCCAGCATAATATTGAAGTACCAGTCATTAAAGGCTAGCCCCTCGGGCACCGGGCAAGCGCTCATCCAGGCTTCTCTCCGGGCGATGACGGTCGGTGCACAGATGAAGTTTTTCTTCAGCAAGGCCACAAACTCGTTCCCCATATAATCATGGCCGCGATGGTGGGTGTCTGCCCGCTCCATTCCAATCCGTCCTTCGCCGTCAATGAGGGCAACGTTCCCGTAGGCGAGGGCGATCTCCGGCTTGGACTCCAGGATTGGGACCAGACGAGAAAGGAATTGCGGTCGGTGCCGGTCATCGGGGTCGATTCGGACTACATACTTCCCATTTGTCCGCTCAATCCCTTCATTAATCGTGAAGATATGTCCCCGGTTTACTTCATGATCAATGATATGGAGGCGGGAATCGTCGTAACTGCGAAGGATGGCTAGGGTGTCATCTGTGGAGCAGTCATTGATGGCGATGATCTCCATCTCATATTCGCCCTCTTGAGCGAAGATCCGATCGATGCAGTCGCGCAGATAGCGCCCGTAGTTGTAGCAGGGGACGACGAAACTGACAAGGGGAACTGACATGATGCAGTCTACAGTTCGGTGGCCGTCAGGAAGCAGTCTCGCCCACCCATGGAGGCGACTCGCGTCTGCGGCACGATTCCACTCGCAGTGATAGCGTAGAAACGATAGTTGGGCGCGACCGCCGTGGCCGCTTTATTGATCGCTTGTTCAAATTCAGGCAGAACTCAACAATAAGGTCGGGAGAATACGCGCTTATGACAGGCTGCAGGGCTTCAAGAATGAACCCCTCGTAACCCTCAGCATCAATCTTGATCAGGATTTTCTTGCCACCGTCCAAGAGCTGGCCCAACTCGCCGGCATGCATCATCAGAACCGGTGTCCTCTTCACATCTTCACTGAAAATGCCGGCGAAATCTGAAACCAGAGAGCCATTGGTTAAATGCCCTTCAGGCTCATAGAACCAGGTGATTTGTGTCGCGTCGCCCACGGCGCAATTGAAAGTGACGACATTGGAAACCAGATTTGCTTCGAGGTTATTTTGTAGACGGGTGTGAGCTTTCCTGGACGGCTCAAAGGCATAGATCTTTTTTTTCTTGGGCTCCGCCTTCGGCGAATTTGGATGCAAAGTAGAGAGTAAATATTCCGACGTTGGCTCCGATCTCAATGATTGCATCGTAGCTTGTGACTCGAGCGTCGAGAAATTCAAATACCTCCTTTTCGTAACTCAATCTACCACCGAGTACGGCGGCAAAATCAAACTCACCCTGATGCGGGTGGAGAAGAACCGATGTCTCGCGCCCCAATGTCACGACCTGTGGCGAAAGTGATTGCTGTGGCCACTCAATCAGTCCTAGAGAATTCAATAACTGCGTGCGCCTCAGAGGCGAAAGGTGCGAAGCCGCCAACCGGCAAACCCCGAGATGGAGTCGCGCGGTAAACGAAGTTCGTGCAGCAATGCGATGAATCCATAATGCCGAGTTCCTCAACCACAAGGGCGCATGGGACTTGCTGGACATGATTGGTTAGGAGTATTCGGTATGCGTTGTCAGCGTGGGCACGGCGTCGCAGTGACATGCCCGTACTCAGTGAGAGCAGCCACCGGCGTTCCGTCTAAGTGTCGGATTTCGTATCCGCACTCATGCAGAAACCCGAGCAGCGACGCAGAACTTCCGCCACACAAAGGCCAGTTGTAGGGATGCACCTCAATGACGATCAACCGGGGTCGACGAGCCGTATCCTTGAGCAACTGCTGCCCACCTCTGAGCGCAGGTTCTTCATAGCCTTCGATGTCTATCAGCATCATATCCACTCGGCGGCCGGCCACAATTTGGTCCAGTGTGCTCATGTGCACCGTCGGGCCGGTGTTATCAGCACTTACCGGCATCGCGACCGACTGCGAGTCCTGGCTGTGCCAATTCGTTTCGCCTTCATGATCGGAAAGCGCTAGCTGCACGACATCTATGACGGACTCGACTTCGTTAAGTTTTGAGTGGGCGCGCAGCACATCGGCGTTGGCCGGGTCAGCCTCAACGGCGATGACCCGGCCAGTCGGCCCCACACGCTTGGCAAAGGCGATGGCGTAAATCCCAAAATGCGCACCAATGTCGGCGATGCAGTCGCCAGGTTTAACCTGTGGCATAAGTTGCCGCCAGACTTCTGGCTCATAGACCTCGGTCAGCGCCCGATGCTCCGGCAGGATACGGATCTCGTCCATGCCGTTCATCCTGCGGACAAGTCCATGCCGGCCGGCAGCCATGTTCACGAGACTCTGGTAAAGCGGCCGGACAAGGTTCCAGAGGAACCCTAAATTCTTCAATCCAGGGGCATGCCGGAGCTTGGTGGAAACTGATTCAATACAGTTCATATTACGAGTTGTTCGGAATCCCCTGCCGCCGAATGATTCGGGCAGGTACGCCGACAGCCGTTACGCCTTCCGGCAGATCCTCGGTTACTACCGCGCCGGCACCAATGACAGACCAAGCTCCAATTCTTCGTGATTCGATAACCGTGGCTCCGGCGCCAATGTCGCAACCATCGCCCAACTGCACGTTGCCACAAATTGTGGAATTGGGATTTAGGTTGCAGTAATCGCCGACCTTGCAGTCATGGGACACGCTAGCCTTCACGTTCAAGATCGAATGCCTTCCAATCTGGCTATTGGTTGTCACAATTGAATTCGGGGCCAGCAAGGTGCCGGCTCCAATCCCCACACCCCACCCTGTCCATGCCGTGTGATGCCTCACGGTCCAAGGCTTGAGGTTTGGGAGCCCCATAGACTCAATTCTAAGCGCAATGCTCCGCCGGACCTCGTTCTTCCCGACGGCGATAATGAACTCTACTTCTCCTTCCTGTGCGCAAAACCTTGCGAGGTCAGCTACCTTGCCAAGAAGATTCGAGCCGTGCCAAACGGCCGGTGCCGTGCACGCGTCGTCAAATGCGCCGACGAGCCTCTGCGTTGTAGTGGCATCGTCCAGCAGATAGGCCGCAATTTCGCGGGCGTGCCGCCTTGTGAGACACCGGATCTATTCGCGCAGGGCGTACCGCTTCCGGACTCTGATGAAGGGCTGATCCGGCTTGTGGCTGCTGCGTTGGGGATCGATGACGAGACCCT
>JAKALI010000099.1 GCA_021813195.1 Pseudomonadota bacterium | reverse complement strand
CAGTCGCCCCTGGCGCTTGGCCACGGCCAAGGCATCGTTGGGCAACGCAAAGTGGTCCATGCCCACGTAGACGTAGCCCGCCTCCTGGAAGCGCGCCAGCGCATTGGACAGCATGGCCAGCTTGGCAGCGGCGCCCGGCAGTGTCACGTCGATCTGGCCAGCATTCTCGACGAAACCATGCATCCAGTCGGGAAATCGCGACCGCACGGTGGCGCCTGACTTGCGCACCAGAGTTGCAAACAAGCTGGTTGCGATGGACCCGGTTGTCGAAGACTGTCGAGGGGAAGGCGCCACGATCGTCTCAGGCGTCAGCTCGACGATGTGGGCGGCTCCAAGGGGCGGCGAACAGCCAGTGGCACGAGGCCCCTCGGTTCTGGCGTCTGGCTCCATTGCGCTCCGGAGCATGCGTTGGAGGAGGGCAGCAGCCTCAGTCAGGCGCCCTTCGCGCGTCAGGCGCGTGGCCTCGATCACGTCTGGATGCATGGTCATTTTCATTGCCGGTTTCCTATGATCGGTCAGAGGTCGAGTCTGGACGGAGCGGCGCCAAGCCCTCGTATCCGTGGCAGGCCATGAGATGGGCCCAATGGCGGTTTCCGCCACAACGGCTCAGCGAGTTCTGTCGTGCAGAGCGGCTTTCACTTCCGTACTCGCGTGCAACGCTCCCAAGACCTCGATCGAGGCGATCGTCGCCCGGGCGAGTTCGGGCGTGACGTCATAAGCGATGCTGGCAAGACCCAGCACGTGGATCTGCAGCGTCTGCCCCCTGGCGCGGACCTCTTCCAGGTCCTTGCGCGCGAAGTGCCGTAGGCCAAGATCCAAGGTCTTGCGAGCCACCGATTGCCTGGTCGCCTCGGCATGACGCTCGAGCTGATTGCGGATCGCGGTACGGATGAAGTCGGTGCGGTTCGAGTAGAACTTTTCCGCCACCAACAGGTCGATGTGGCCGAGGTCGACATAACCAAGGTTGATCGTGATCTTCTCAGAGTCGCTTGGCTTTGAGCGCGACTCTTGGACTATAACGGCCATCCTAGCTCTCCTACCATCCTGCTGGATGGTATGTGGATGGTGCAAAGCAAAAGTTCAAGGGCAGCGAGCGCAAGCAAACCGTCGATGACGTGTCGAAAGCGCATTAGGCGATGTCAGAACCAGGGATGACCCTTAATCCGGGAATAGCTCGGAAGATGCCTGAAACCGCCCGAGCATCAAGCCGAAGGCGCATATCGACACGACCGGATATAGGCGGCGCGAGGCCCGACCAGGCTTTCGTACGGAACGTGAGTACCTGTGCTCCGTCAGGCCACCAACTGACTGGGGGGCAGCGTGACGGGAGGGCGAGGTGAAGCAATGCGCCCGCTCGACGTGTCGGCGCGGACACTGTCATGACAGGTTCGTAGTGGCCGACTATGCGCAACTGGTCATCCTTGCTGCAACGGGCCCGATCATGACACCTCGCACCTTTCTTCTCACAACTACGGCCGTCATCTTCGGCTGCCTCGCAGGTACGGTTTGCGCCCAAACGTCCGGGGGTGCGCAAACGCCCGGGGGCGTCCTGAAGGTCGTTGCCGTCGAATTCACTGCGACGCCGGCGCCAGCGAATGCGCTCGAGATGGCGCTGCCCTACACGCGATCGGAAGCGATCATCACCCTAGCCGACGGAAGCAAGAAGACGTTCCCGCTGAGCTACCAGATCCTGCATCGCTCGGGCGACTATGTCCCGGGCTGGATTTCAGGGCTCGTTGTCGACAAGGCCGGCAAACCGATCTTGCAGTCTGCGCCGGACCAGAACGGAAATGTCGCCCGCGGTCCCTTCACGTCAGCCGGTGCCGACGGAACCTCGCTACTGGTCATTCCAAACGCAAAAGTAGAGGGGGTCAAGGGCCACACCGTATTCCTGATCAACCACCTCGAATACGGCACGCAGGCGATCAACGTCGATCCGACCAAGCCGCCGGTCGCGCTCTATGGCGCGCTGCCCATGGCGATGAACCTCACCGTGCTCGACCAGGATCCGGCAACCGGCAGCCTAACGCCGATCGCGCTGTCGAATGTCGACCTGTCGGGAGTCGATGGCCTCTGGATTCCGTGCAACAGCTCGCCGACGCCGTGGATGTCCCATCTGGGCAGCGAGGAGTACGAGCCCGACGCCCAGCATTTCGAGTCGCGCCCGCTCGAGCCGATGAACCTGTATCTCGGCACACCCGGCAAAACCGCGGCGCAGGGCGGTGCCAATCCCTATCACTACGGCCATCTGGTCGAGGTCAAGGTCTCCGCCGAAGGAAACACCAGTGTCGTGAAGCATTACTCCATGGGCCGGCTGGCGTTCGAACTCGGTGACGTCATGCCCGACCGCAAGACGGTCTATATCGGTGACGACGGCGACGACGTGATCCTCGCCATGTTCGTGGCCGACAAGCCTGAGGTTCTGTCCGCCGGAACACTCTACGCCGCCAAGTGGGTGCAAACTGACGGCCGGAATTTTGGCTCAGCCAAGCTCGAGTGGATCAGGCTCGGCCATGCGGCGAATGCCGAGATCAAGGCCATCGTCGACCGCGGCATCAAGTACAGCGACATTTGGGAGACGGCGCAGGCCGATGCGGTGAAGACCGATCCGGCGAAATACGCCGGCTTCAAACCGCTCTACATCTATACCGGCACGGGCGGCGAGGGGGCGCTCACCCACTACAAGCTGAAGCCCGGCATGGAGCAGGCAGCGGCGTTTCTTGAGACCCGCCGCTACGCCGCCTATCTCGGCGCGACGACCGAGTTCACCAAAATGGAGGGCCAGGCCCACAATGCCGCCGACAAGAAGCTCTACACCGTGATCAGCTATATCCGCGCCGGCATGATCGACGGGCAGAACAAGGACCGCCCGCAAGACGATATCAAGCTCGCCGGCGAGGAGGTCGATCTGACGTGTGGCGCGGTCTATGAGAGCACGCTCGGCGGCAGTGTGAAGGACCGAGGCGGTCGGCCCATTGCCAGTGACTGGGTTGCGACCACCATGATGGCCATCGTGCATGGCGCACGCCAGCCGAAGGATGCCAGCACCGGCCGCCACGACAAATGCGCCACCGAAATGGTGGCCAATCCGGACAACGTGCGCTACTCGGAGGCCATGCGCACGCTGTTCATCGGCGAGGACTCGGCCAATCACCTCAACAACTTCACCTGGGCCTACAACATCGACTCGAGGAAAATAGCGCGCATTTTCAGTGCGCCCGCCGGCGGCGAGAACACTGGACTCGGCGTCTACGACAACGTGAACGGCCATGCCTACATTACCGGCAACGTGCAGCACCCCGGTGCCGAGGGGGATCTGTCCAAGTATCCGGCAGAGATCAAGGGGCAGTTGCGCAAGCTCGTGGACGAGCGGGGCATCGTCGGCTATTTCGCCGGCCTGCCGGCCATGCGGCGATGACGCGAACGCTCCGACCGCTGTCGCGGAGATGCTCGTCGCGTGCGGCACCCGCAGCGGTGGGCCTCCCCGCGCACGGTCCGCTGACAAAGCCCTGAGGCAATCGTTCCGAGGGCCTGCCTCAGATCGTGTTTTGATCCGAAAGTACATTGATCGGTTGCAGTGTGAAGACCGCAAAACCCGACGCTGGGCGCATATCGGCCTGGCCCCACAAGACTCAGGCCCATACGGCGCAGGATTGTCCTGGTCGCATCGCGTTTCCACAGTTCAGCGCGCGTTCCATGAAGCCCGTCACAAACGTAGGCTAGGGTTGCCCGGTTCCAGCAGCGACTTGCGGAGGAGAAACATGCTTTCTACCGACCCAGAGCTTGCGCCGGGCGATGTGATCGCGATCCAGTATCGCGTTTGGCGGCATGATGGATGTGCGGACGAACTCATCGAGCGGTGGATCCGCGCGGAGATAATCGATTGCGAGCCGGGCACGTGGCCCCTCGCCCGGCTGGCGGATGGCCAGCATACGGAGGTGCGCCGGTTCTTGATCTGGCGTCTGGTCGGCAAGTCGAGCGGGACCAGTTCGCGACGGTTGGCAGCATAGGCGTATCGAACGCGAGCCGGTTCGCCAGTGGTCCTTCGGTTGCGTTCGGTCATGGGTGCTGCGACTATGCCGTCATGGCCTTGGAAATCGAGCGCAAGTTCCGTGTCGCTGACGATCGCTGGAAGCAGGGGGTGGTGAATAGCCGCCGCCTGAGGCAGGCGTATCTCACCAAGAACGGCCGCATCTCGATCCGCATTCGTATCGATGGAGCGGAAGCCGCAACCCTGACGATCAAGACCGCAGGACCCGGCATCGAGCGGCACGAATACGAGTACCCAATCCCAGTTGCCGATGCCGAAGCACTCTTACCTCGACGCGAGGGCACGGTCATCATCAAGGTCCGCCACATCGTGCCGATCGGCGAGTTCGTTTGGGAGATCGACGTATTCGAGGACGTAAATGCCGGCCTCGTGATCGCCGAAGTCGAGCTCGACCGGGCCGACCAGCCATTCGAGCCTCCGGCGTGGCTTGGGGAGGAAGTCACGCACGATCGCCGCTTCTACAATGCTGATCTTGCGAGACATCCCTTCAGCCGCTGGTAGCCTGATCTACACGATCAGAACCAGGCACGGTGGACGACGCACTTAGCGCCGCCAGAACGTTGGCGCGGAATTGCCGCGCCATGTGAACCAGGAGAAGCCAAGAGCCCTCTTGCAGACATCCGCCCGGTCGCGACTCACTTCCTGCCTTGCGGCCACGGCTAAATCCTCGTCGAGCATGCCGCTGACGCCGTGCTCGACGACATCCACAGGCCCCGTCACGGGAAATGCGGCGGCTGGAAACCCGGATACCATCGCTTCGAGCAGCACGAGGCGAAAGTGTCCGTCCTGCTCGGGAGCGTGCAGCGCCCGCGACGCATTGATGCGCCGTGCGAGCGTGCGCCGGATATTCGGGTTGAGATCGGGATGGCGGCGGCGCAGCTCGTCGAGCACGCCTATCACGCGGACAAGCCGACTGGCGGCATCGGCTCAGCGCCGGATAATCATGCGGGCGCGCGCAATTTCTTCCTGATCTAGCGTGTCGAGCTGCTCGACGACGAATTTGAGAGCCGTCTCGACCTCGGGCATCAGGACATTCTCGAGAGCCTTCGCGCGACGATCGGTGCGGCGATACTCACGCGCCAAGCGAAGCAGATTGCCGGCGAGCACTCCAGCCAAACATGACAGATAGGCGAGGCGCGCGAAGGCCACGCCAGCGCGCGCCGCTTCCGGCGAGGGATCGAGGGCATCGGCCGGCACCCACTTCGGCTCGACGTCACTCGTATGCGTCTCCGCGTGGATCAATTGCACGCCGAGCAGCTTCGATCGGAGCGTATGCGGAGGCTCGAGCGGAACGGCTGCGCCATGGTCGATTTGTAAATCCTCGAGGCCATGCCGCGCGACAGCGCCGACGAGTGATGCGAGGGCCACTTTGCTTGCGCTATCGAGATCGGCACGGGCCTGCTCATACTGCTTCGCGAGTCGAAGGATCTCGGTGGCGAGAAGCACCCGCCTCTCGTCGAGAAAGCCGAACCCGTCTCGCATCAGCTTGCGCTCGTCGATCAGCGCCAGGGCCTCGGTCTTGGTTGGAACCGCCTCACGCATCGGCGCCCCGGCGCTCAAGCGCCACCAAATGGCGGGCGATCTGTGCGTCGGAGACACGCGTCAGCTCGGACGCGCGCAGCAGGCCCAACAGTCGCCAGGCGATGGCGAAACTTTCATCGAGCGAGCGGGCGTCGGCCTGGTTGACCAGCGCACGCTCGAACCGCTCGGCGAACGCCAGGTAGTCGCGATCGAGATCAGCGAGCCCCTCCTCGCCGACGACGCTGGACAGCACGCGTACGCGGATCGCTTTCGCATATGATGCGAACAGCTGGCTGGCGAGCGCCGGATGATCTGGATCGGTGAAACCTTCGCCTATACCCTGGTCCATCAGCCGCGATAGGCTCGGCAGCACATTGACCGGCGGATAGATCCCTTTGTGGTCGAGACCGCGGTCGAGCACGACCTGACCCTCGGTGATATATCCGGTGAGATCTGGAATCGGATGACTGATGTCGTCGGCGGGCATGGTCAGGATCGGCAATTGCGTCACCGTGCCGCCAGCGCCCGCAAGGCAACCGGCCCTCTCATAGATCGACGCCAGATCGGAGTACATGTAACCCGGATATCCCTTGCGGCTCGGGATCTCGCCGTGGCTGGCCGACACCTCGCGCAAGGCCTCGCAATAGTTGGTCATATCGGTCAACACCACGAGCACGTGACGGCCCTCGTCGAAAGCGAGGTACTCCGCGGCGGTGAGGGCGAAGCGCGGCGCGAGCAGGCGCTGCGTCGAAGGCTCGCTGGCGAGATTGAGGAACATGGCGGTGTGCGCCAGCGCGCCGCTTTCCTGCATCGAGCGGCGAAAAGACTCGGCTGTGTCGTGGGGAATGCCGATGCCGACGAACACGATCGCGAAGGCACCGACACCATTGTCGCTATTGTCGCCATCGGTGCGCAGGCGCGCGTGGCGGACGATATCGACGACCATGCGGTCGTGCGGCAAGCCGGCGCCGGAGAACAGCGGCAGCTTCTGGCCGCGCACCAACGCGTTCATGAGATCGATGGCGGAAATGCCGGTCTCGATGAAATCGCGCGGCAGCGTTCGCGTCGCCGGGTTCACAGCCGGCGGATCGATGCGCAGGCGCTTGTACGCGGCGATCGGCGGTCCGCCGTCGATCGTGCGCCCGACGCCATCGAATACCCGCCCGAGCAGGCCGGGGCCAAGTGTCGCCTGCAACGGCTCGCCGAGGAAGCGGACGCGGATGTCGCTCAGTCCGAGACCTGTCGTCGACTCGAGTACCTCGACGACGATTGCGTCCTCGTCGAGTGCCGCGATGCGCCCAAACCGCACGCGCCCGTCGGCCGTCACCACCTCGACCGCCTCGTTGAGCCCGACATTGACGGTGCGATGCAGGAACAGCAGCGGTCCCTCGACGGCGGTCGCCGCGCCATCCGCGGATACTTCAGGACGCATGGACCGGCCTCCTCGCAAGTTGCGCCATCGCGCGGTCGAGCTCGGCACGGAGATCCTCGAACCGCGCCAACGAGTCCTCGCCGATCTCCTCGCCCATGCGCTGCAAACGACGCAGCACTGCGAGCGCCGCGATTTCCTGCGGCAACGCGCCGGCCGCGAGCGCCGCTTCCGCTAACTCGATGAAGCGCATGATCAGCTTCAGCATCGCCGCCTGACGGCGCGGCGAGCAATAGCGATCCGCTGGCGAGTAGGCCGACTGTCGCAGCAGAGACTCGTTGACCAGATCGGCCGAGACGAGCGTCAGCTGTTGGCTGGCGGGCAACGCATCCTTGCCGACGATGCGTGCCATGCGCTCGAGATCGGCCTGTGCCTCGAGGATAGTCAACAGCTTCTCGCGGTCCGACACCCAGCTCGGATTGCCGTTGGCCCGCCACCACGAGGCGAAGCGCTGCGCGCCGTCGGAGTAGGATTGCAGCGGATGCACCGCCGGGTAGAACCGCGCCCGCGCTCGTTCGCGATCGAGCCCCCAGAAGCAGTTGACGAAGCGCTTGGTATGGCTGGTGACCGGCTCCGAAAAATCGCCCGCGGGTGGGCTGACGGCACCGATAATTGTCAGCGATCCGGTCGCGCCCGACAGTGTTCGCACCCGCGCCGCCCGCTCATAGAACTCGGCGATGCGGGAGCTTAGATATGCAGGATATCCGGCCTCTCCCGGCAGCTCGCCTAATCGTCCCGCAACCTCGCGCAGCGCTTCCGCCCAACGGCTGGTCGAATCCGCCATCAGCGCGACATTGAGGCCCTGATCGCGGAAGAATTCACCGACGGTCACCGCCGTGTAGATGCTTGCCTCGCGGGCTGCAACGGCCATGTTCGACGTGTTGGCGATGATGACGGTGCGCTCCATGAGTCGGAGACCGGTGCGCGGATCAGCCAGCTCCGGGAACTCATGCAGCACCTCGGCCATCTCGTTGCCGCGCTCTCCGCAACCGACATAGACAATCACGTCGGCGTCGCACCATTTGGCGATCGTTTCCTGCAGCACAGTCTTGCCGGTGCCGAAGCCGCCGGGCAGAGCAGCCCGGCCGCCGCGAGCGACTGGAAACAGCGTGTCGAGAATGCGCTGACCCGTGACCATCGGCTCATTGGCGGCGAGTCGCTCGGCAACCGGCCGCGGTTGGCGCATCGGCCAGCGTTGCACGGCGCCAATCTCGATATCGGAGTCGGTGGACGTATGAACGACCGCGAGCGTCGCGCTTTCGCTGTAGCGCCCCTCGGGCACGATCGAACGGAGCAGCCCCGTCAGTCCCGGCGGCACCATGCAGGCTTGAGTTATGCCGCTACCCTCGACGGTGCCGAGCACGGCGCCACCGTCGATGCGCGCTCCGACTTTTGCCGCCGGTTTGAAGGCGAAGGTATCATCGCGGATCGAGGCGCTGTCGGTGGTTGCCGTGCGGTGCGTATCGAGCGGCCGCAACAATCCGTCGAAGATGCGACCGAGCAGCAATGGTCCGAGCGGCACCGAGAGCGGCTGTCCGGTGCCGGTGACGGCATCGCCGGGCCGCAGTCCCGTGGTGTCCTCGTAGACCTGCGCGACCAGCTCGTCGCCCTTCAACCGTATCACTTCGCCCGGCAAGCTTGAGGGGCCGACCGCGATTGCTTCGCCGATGTGGAACGCCCCCGTGGTGCGCGCGTGCAGAACAGGCCCGCTGATCGAGCGTATCGTCGCCTTGCTCATGTCGCTCTCCGGAGCGCGGCGGACGGCCCAAGCGACTGCCGCGCGATCTCGGCGAGCAACGAGGCTTCGGTCTGCGGCCGATCCGCCAGCAGCGCCTCCGGCGTCGCATCGAGCACCGCGCCCGCGGCTCGCACGCGCAGGCCAGCCGTGAGATTTTCGTCGATGGCGAACGTCACGTCTCCGGCATCAGCAGATCGCAGCGCAGAGAGAAAGCAGCGCCGATCAGCGTCCTCGAACGAGGCCGGATGCTCGACTTTCCATGCGCCGGAGAGCAAGCGCTGCTCTGCATGTCGTGCGGCGGATCGCACCCAGTCGTGCCGCGAATCGACGACATTCCATCGCAGCAACACGGTCTCGATGAGTTGTGGGCAGGTCCGCCGCAACAGCTCGGAGGTTTCAGCGTGCTCCTTCGCCGCCAACAGACTCTGGCGGCGTGCACTTGCCTCGCCGAGGCGGCACTTTTCCTCCAGCCGCATGGCGGCAAGCGCCGTGCGCATCCGTTGGCGCGCGGCGCCGCGGGCAGCCCTGACGATGTCACGCGCCTCGCCTGCCGCTGCGCGTTCGATGCTGCTGCATTCGACCGAGTACTCGCGTTCGATCTCGTCGATCATCGCGCGAGCCAGCGAATCGTTGAGTGTTGGCATGATCAGGTCTCAATGCCGAGCGTCGTCTTCAGGCTTCGCGTGAGATCGGTTGGCGCCACAGTGTCGCGTATGTCGGCGATCACGGTGACGATCGGCTCCGGCGCAAGCATCGCCGCATCGAGCCCGGCGGCGGAGATATGGCGCGCGAGGTCGGCTCCGATGAGCACGAAGCGGGCGCGCCGGCGGGCATCCGCGAGTGCGCTGGCGGCATCCTGCGGAGTGGCGACGACGACCTCGACACCGGCTATTCGGAACCCGGTTGCCGTCAGCTCGTCGCCGAGGAAAATGACTGCGCTCATGGATCAGCCGGCCCGGTTGAGGATCAGGATCGCGACGATCAGCCCGTAGATGGCGATGCCTTCCGCGAGACCGACGAGGATGAGCACACGTCCGAGCAGCTCGGGCTTCTCGGCGAGTGCGCCGACCACTGCGCTGCCGACCGAGGCGACCGCATAGCCGGCCGCCAACGACGACAGCCCCGCGGCGATTGCCGCCGCCATCATGGCCCACTGCGCGACCGCAGGCGATTGAGCAGGCATGGCGGCGGCAGCCTCCGCTGCCGCCGCCGGTGATCCGTGCATGAGCAGAAACGTCATGCCGGCGGCGACCACCGATCC
>JAKALI010000098.1 GCA_021813195.1 Pseudomonadota bacterium | reverse complement strand
CGATCTCTGTTAGTTACCGCTTCATGGGCACAGTGTCTTAGCTCCGTCCCCGGCCAGAATCGGTGCAAGACCGAGCGAAACGTGGGCTGGGCAACGTGGTTCGAGGTTGGTGAACATGGCCTATCAGGAGGCGGGGTTGGCCGTCGAGAGCCGGTCGCGAGCCGAACGCAAACTCATCCTCATCGTGGAGGACAACGAGCTCAATATGAAGCTCTTCCACGACCTGCTCGATGCGCACGGTTATGCAACAATCCAGACCCGCAATGGCCTGGATGCGCTGGCGTTGGCCCGCGAACACCGTCCTGATTTGATCCTCATGGACATCCAACTGCCCGAAGTGTCGGGCTTGGAAGTCACCAAGTGGTTGAAAGAAGACTCTGAACTTCGCTCCATCCCAATTGTCGCCGTGACGGCGTTCGCTATGCGCGGTGACGAGGAGCGCATCCGTTCAGGAGGGTGCGAAGCCTATGTCTCCAAGCCGATTTCCGTCGTCATGTTCCTTGAGACGATCCGCCGGTTCACCGCTTCAGCCCGCTACTAGTTTAGCTCAGAGTGACAAGACATGACCGCGCGCGTGTTAGTCGTCGACGATATCCCAGCGAACGTGAAGCTCCTAGAGGCGCGCCTGTCGGCCGAGTACTTTGAAGTCGTCACGGCGCAGAGTGGCCATGAAGCCCTCGACATCTGCGCGCGCGAACGGGTTGACGTCGTGCTGCTCGACGTCATGATGCCTGGTATCGACGGCTTTGAAACCTGTCGACGGATCAAGTCAGACCCGAAATCGCATCATGTGCCGGTGATCATGGTCACGGCGCTTGATCAGCCCTCCGACAAAGTCCAGGGCCTGGAGAGCGGTGCGGACGACTTCCTGACCAAACCGGTGGACGACATTGCGCTCATTACGCGCGTGAAAAATCTCGCGCGCCTCAAGATGCTCAACGATGAAAT
Organism: Pseudomonadota bacterium; assembly: GCA_021813195.1. The sequence continues at coordinate 9,080 of JAKALI010000098.1, read as the reverse complement.
GCTGATGCGGGCGTCAACTTCGCGGCAGCTGGGAATCGGAGACAATGCCGCGCTGGAAAAGGCGCTGAATGGGCGTGCCGGCCGCATCCTCCTGGTCGACGATCATCCGCGCTCGGCCTCCCGCCTCGTCGAGGCCCTCTCGCGAACACACGACACCTTCGTCGAGCGCGACCCTCAGGCGGCCTTGATGAAGCTCGCGGATCACAATTTCGATTTGCTTGTGGTCAGTTTGAGCCTCGCCGGTTCAGACGGGCTCAGATTGTGCTCGCAGGTGCGTTCGCTCGATCGCACCCGGCATTTACCGATTATCATTCTCGTCGAACCCGGTGACGAGGCGCGGCTGTTGCGCGGTCTCGACATGGGCGTGAATGACTACCTGATGCGCCCCATCGACCGGCACGAGTTGCTGGCGCGCATCAAAACCCAAATCAAGCGTAAGCGCTTTTCGGACTACCTACGCAACAAGCTCGAAGAGAGCGTGGAACTTGCGATTACCGATCCGCTGACGGGGCTCCACAACCGACGGTATATGGAGACTCACATGCGCACGCTGGTGGATGACGCCATCCGCAGCGGCCGTCCTTTGTCGATCTTGGTCTCCGACATCGATCACTTCAAGAGCGTGAATGATACGCATGGCCACGATGGCGGCGACATGGTGCTAAAAGAGTTCTCCGCGCGCATGAAGCGCAACACGCGCGGTATCGATTTGGCCTGCCGGTTGGGCGGCGAAGAGTTCCTCATCATCATGCCGGAAACCGATCTTGCCCGAGCCTACCAAGTCGGCGAGCGGCTGCGCGCGATGGTGGCGGCCGATCCGTTCCAGATCGCGCCGGATGTGAAGATCCGCGTCACCGCGAGTGTGGGCTTGGCGACGCTCGAAAGTCCGGACGATACGCCTGAGACCATCTTCAAGCGCGCCGACAACGCGCTCTATGCCGCCAAGCGAAGAGGCCGCAATCGGGTGGCTGCCGATGCGGCATAGAGCGTATGGCGGATCGTGCGAGTACGGATTTGCACCAAAGTACCAGAAGCGCGGAGTGGCCAAGGGGGGCCTTCGATTCCCGCCTAACGTGTAATTCTTCTTGGCTCTGCAAAGAGTTGGTGTGATTCTGCAACGCGTCAAGGGAATCTCTTGAAATTGAACCTGTGTTCTGTCACATTCCGTCGCACGTGGATACGAAGTGTGATATTGTAACTCCGCGTTGAGTAGGATTGGGAAGTCGCGCTGTCGAGTAGAAACTGCAGTGGGGTGCTGTCAACTTACCGGCTACGGCCGAGCCATGTTGGGATAAAGCAGGCATTGTCATCGTAAATCGGACGGATCGGGGACCTCGAGGTGTTGTGCGACGCGCGCCGATCCGCTCTTTGAGGATACCAGGTGGGATGTCAACGCCCTCTATGACAATCGCCTGGTTGTGACGCCAGGGTCCGTGATCTTCTCGGAATGCTAACCCCGCTGCCGAGCGGTTACGGGCCCTGGTTTAAATCCCCTCCAAACAATTGATCGAGGGTGATGCCGTCACCGAATTCCTCGTGTGATTCAACCGATTCGAACACTCCGCCGTCGTGGCTCAACGATCGATGCGCTCCATGGATATCCGGCGGCGCACCGGATATGACCTGCCCAACTAGCCCGTTAGGCGCTCTTACTTAATCTTTGTTTCCTTGAACTCGACGTGCTTGCGCGCGACGGGATCGTATTTCTTGAACACGAGCTTTTCCGTGGCCGTGCGAGGATTTTTCTTGGTGACATAGAAGAAGCCCGTGCCAGCGCTGGAAAGGAGCTTGATTTTCTGCGTGATGGGCTTGGCCATAGGGAACCTGGGAGATTGAATGAGCTCAGGAGAGCGGCAAACTACGAGTCTTGGGCATCAAGTCAAGTCAAACTCTCTGATCGAGGCAACTTCGCGCACATTGGCATCCACAGCGATCATCACAGCGGGTGAGCCGGGTCCTTCTGCGCATCCAAGACGTCGCTCTCACCGCCGAAGCCGTGCATGCGAAGTGCCCATTGCAATCCGATCAGCGCGCCCTTGACTCTCGGCAGCAGCCAGAGGCTCAGGAGTGCCGTCAGCGGCAGCCACACCACCAAGTGGACCCACGTCTGCGGCGATGCAGCCTGCTCGAGCATGAGTACCCCGCCGACGATCACGTGTCCGACGATCAGCATGGTAAAATAAGGTGGAGCATCGTCGGCGCGCTGATGGTGGAGTTCTTCGCCACACTGCGGGCACGTGTCGGCGGGCTTGAGGTAGCTCACATATAGCCGTCCCGTTCCACACGCCGGGCAACGGCACTGCAATCCGCGCACGAGGCTCGTTCCCCAATCGCGGGGGCGCTCCGTAGCGTTTGCGAGGTTATCGTAGATCTCAACCGGTTCCATGCGACCACGTCGTGCGGTGAAACTGGCCCCCGGTCAAGCTGCGAAATGCCGCCCAGCTTATTTGCGGCGATGAGGACGCCGCGTGCGGTCGCGATGAGGTCTTGGTCGGGCCCGCAGGGTGCTACGATTGCCCTCTGAGATCAATTCGAATCGCAGCGCGCCTGCGGTGGGTATCGCTTCAACCAGCCGCACCGTGACCTTGTCGCCCAGTTGAAATGTCTCGCCCGATCGGCTGCCAACCAGAGCGTGAGACTCTTCAACGTGATGGAAGAAGTCTTGACCCAGTGTCGAGATGGGCACGAAGCCGTCGGCTCCCGTCTCCGTTAGCCGCACAAAAAGCCCTGAGCGCGTGACGCCAGATATGCGCCCCTCGAACGTCGCGCCGACCCGTTCGGCCAGATGCAGTGCAATGAGCCGGTCGATCGTCTCGCGCTCAGCGGCCATCGCACGCCGCTCCGCTTCTGAAATTGCGCGCGCCGTATCGGGAAGATCAGGAATTTCCGTGTCGCTTAGACCGTCGTCTCCAAGTTTGAGCGCGCGAATGAGTGCGCGATGGACGATGAGGTCGGCATAGCGGCGGATGGGCGACGTAAAATGCGCATACCGGGCGAGATTGAGGCCGAAGTGACCGATGTTGTCGCAGTTGTATTCAGCTTGCGCCTGCGCCCTGAGCACAACTTCGTTGACGATATCGGGAACGGGAAGTGCTTTCGCAGCTTGCAGCACGCGGTTGAATGCGGCGGGTTTCAATTGGCCCTGCGGGGGCACTTTGAGGTCGAGCGAGGCTAGGAAATCGCGCAGCGCCTTGAGTTTCTCTTTAGATGGCTGGTCGTGGATACGATAGATGAGCGGCGTCTTTTTCGCTTCCAGCGTTTCAGCTGCCGCCACATTTGCCTGAATCATCATCTCCTCGATGAGCCGATGAGCTTCCAGCCGCTCAGGGATATAGACGCGGGCAACTTGCCCATGCTCGTCGAGGGCGAGTTTGCGTTCAGGTAGATCGAGGTCGAGCGGGTCGCGCCTCTCGCGCGCTCGCCGCAACGCGAGATAGGCCTGCCAGAGTGGTTTGAGCGCGGCCTCGTAAACGGATTGGCAGCGATCAGACGGCGTACCGTCGAAGGCCGTCTGCGCCTCCTGATAGGAGAGCTTGAGCGCCGAACGCATGAGCCCCCGCAGGAATGTGTGCGAGCGCTTCTCGCCGTGCTGATTGAAGATCATGCGCACGCCGAGACAGGGTCGGTCCTCGCCTTCGCGCAGGGAGCACACGTCATTGGAAATGCGCTCGGGCAGCATCGGCACGACGCGGTCGGGGAAGTAGACCGAATTCCCCCGCAGCTTGGCCTCGCGATCAAGGCGTGAGCCGGGCCGAACATAATGCGCCACGTCGGCGATGGCGACGATGACGATATGTCCACCCGGGTTCGTGGGGTCTGGATCGGGTTGTGCAAAAACGGCATCGTCGTGGTCACGCGCATCGACCGGATCGATCGTCAGCATAGGCAAATGCCGCAAATCGGTGCGGTTGGAGCCGGTTAGCGGGGGAAAGGTTTCGCATTCTGCGAGGACGGCTGACGGAAAATCGTCGCGCAGGCCATGGGCGTGGACGGCAATCAGCGAGATGCGGCGCTGATCCTGCGGATTGCCGAGGGTTTCCAGGATGCGGGCGCGGGGGGTCGTGAAGCGTCCCGTGCGTTGAAGGTCGAAGCGCACGAGATCCCCGTCGCGCGCGGGGCCTTCGTCGCCCTTTTGGACCGGCCAGGATCGCAACTCTTTGCGATTGACCGGCTCGATCGTGCCGCCACCGCGGGGGATGGCGCGAAAGATTCCCACCAGCCGCCGTTCGTCGCGGGCCAGTTTGCGGATCGGTTCAGCCTCATAGAGGCATCCCGCGATGTCGGGCTCATCGAGCCGGCTGACGCGGGCGAGGATGCGATCGCCGGCACCGAGCGTTATGTCCGGTTCCGTCGGCCCGCGCCGAGCCCGCGGCTTCATCAGCACCAATATCTTGGGCTTTTCACCGTCTTGGTCGTCCCAAGCGACAGGCTCGGCAACGAGATTGCCGTCGGCATCCCGGCTCGTTACTTCGAGTACGGCGACTGGCGGAACTGAGCCGCGACGGCGCAAAGCGTTGCGACCTCCGGTGAGCATGCCTTCCTCACCCAACTCCGCCAGCATGCGTTTCAAGGCGATCCTATCGCCACCCTTGATGCCGAAGGCGCGCGCGATTTCGCGTTTGCCGACTTTGCCTTGCGCGCGTTCGATGTAAGCAAGAATGTCGACGCGCGAGGGTAAGGCACCTTCCTCACAAGCGCCCGAGCCCACAGGCCTGTTGCGAGCTTGGCCGGATTTCGATTTGCGCGCCGGAGGACGCTTGCCCGTCATGTTGGCGAGGCCATTGGGATCGGTAGGGCCATCACTCGGCTCCGGCTTTGGCTTTGACACTTGCCGGTTTCTTTGCCGCTTTCTTTGCGGCGGGCCGCCTGACCGGTGAAGACTTCGCTGACGGCTTTGCCGCGGGCGCACTATTGCGGGCCGACTTGGCAGCCGTGAGCGGGGACTTGGCTTCGACCTTCGGGGTGGCAGATTTCGATGATTTTGCAGCGGCTTTGCGTGCCACCTTTTTGCCGCCGCTCTTAGCCATGCGCTCCGCGAGCAGCATCACGGCGTCCTCTACCGTTAGATCCTCGGGCTTCGTGCCCCTTGGGATGGTGACATTGACCTTGTTGTGGCTGACGTAAGGGCCGTATTTGCCGTCGAGCACCTCGATCTTTCCACCCTCTTCGGGATGTTCGCCCAGATCCTTGAGGACCTTCTTTGGCGCCGCTGCGCGCCCGAAGCGTCCGCCTTTGCCGGCGCGCTTGTCGGCGAGCAATGTGACCGCCCGGTTGACCCCGATCGTGAAAAGGTCTTCCACGTTGTCGAGATTGGCATACGTGCCGTCATGCAACACGAAGGGCCCGAAACGTCCAAGGCCCGCGACAATCGGGGTTTGGGTTTCCGGGTGCAGCCCGATCTCGCGCGGCAGTGATAAGAGCTTTAGCGCCCGCTCGAGGTCGATCGTTGCCGGATCGATGCCTTTCGGGATCGACGAGCGCTTGGGCTTTTCGCCCTTTGTACCCTCACCGATCTGCAAGTACGGACCGAAGCGGCCGTTCTTGACCAGGACGGGAAGACCGGTTTCGGGATCAAATCCGAGTTGACGATCTTCCGCAGTTTCGTCACCTGCGCTCGTGAGTTGGCGCGTGTAGGTGCAGTCGGGATAATTGCCGCAACCGATGAACGCGCCATTCTTGCCCGATATTTTCAGCGACAAGCGGCCCGTGCCGCACTTGGGACACGCGCGCGGGTCGCTGCCGTCGCCCTTATCAGGGAAGATGTGCGGCCCCAGCATCTCGTTTAAGGCTTCCAGCACGTCAGTAACCCGCAACTCCTTAATGTCCTCGACCGCCCCAAGAAACTCGCGCCAGAAATCGCGGAGCATCGCTTTCCAGTCGAGCTTGTTGTCGGAGATGAGGTCGAGTTGGTCTTCGAGGCTCGCCGTGTAGTCAAATTCGACATACTTGCGAAAGAAACTTTCCAGGAATGCGATGACGAGCCGGCCCTTGTCCTCAGGCACCAATCGCTTGCGGTCGATGCGCACATAGCCCCGCTCGACCAGCGTCGCCATCGTCGAGGCATATGTCGAGGGTCTCCCGATGCCGAGCTCCTCCATGCGCTTGACGAGCGTTGCTTCGGAATATCGGGGCGGCGGCTGTGTGAAGTGCTGCTCGGCTTCGATCGCTTTGTCGCGAACGGCATCGCCCTCGCTGAGCTGTGGTAGGCGGCGGCCCGTCTCGTCTTCGTCGTCCGCGTGATCCTCCTTGCCCTTCTCGATGGTGCGCACGCGATCGTCGCGGCCTTCCTGATAGACTTTGAGGAAGCCTTCAAACAAAACCACCGAGCCGGTTGCGCGCAGCGTATAAACCTTGCCGTCGCGTCCCCGAACCTCGATGTCGGCGCTCGTCTGTTCCAGTTCGGCGGACGCCATCTGGCTTGCGATCGCCCGTTGCCAGATCAATTCGTAGAGGGCGGCTTGATCGCGCTCGAGGAAGCGGGCGACGTCTTTGGGCCGCCGCGCCGGATCGGTCGGCCGTATCGCCTCGTGGGCTTCCTGCGCATTCTTGGCCTTGGTCTTGTACTCGCGCACGAAGGGGGCCACGAATTTCTGGCTGTACTCACGCGCAATGAGGCCGCGGATGGCATTAATGGCGTCCGGTTCGATGGTGACGCCATCCGTTCGCATGTACGTGATGAGGCCAACTGTTTCGCCGCCCACATCGACGCCTTCGTAGAGCCGCTGGGCAACCTGCATGGTTTGCTTCGCCGAAAAGCCGAGCTTGCGCGAGGCGTCCATTTGCAAGGTCGAGGTCATGAACGGCGGATAGGGGTTGCGTTTGACGGCCTTTTTCTCCAACCGCGCAACGCGGAATGCGCCATTTTCGATCGCGACTTTGATGGCGGTCGCTGCCGCCTCATCCTTGATGTCGAGTTTTTTCAAGGTTGTGCCGTCGATAGCAGACAGTCGGGCACCGAAGGTCTCGCCTTTGGCGGTCTCCAGTGTGGCTTCGATTGTCCAGTATTCCTCTGTGCGGAAGGCTTCGATCTCCGCTTCCCGGTCGCATACAAGCCGGAGTGCGACGGATTGCACCCGCCCGGCTGAGCGCGCACCAGGCAATTTGCGCCACAGCACCGGAGAAAGCGTGAATCCGACGAGGTAATCGAGTGCGCGGCGGGCAAGATAGGCTGAAACGAGTGGTTCATCGATCCGGCGCGGTTCCTTGAGCGCGGCGAGGATCGCGGGTTTGGTGACCGCGTTGAAGGCGACCCGCTGGACCTCGGTACCCTTCTTCAGCGCCTTCTTGGCATTGAGGACCTCCAGGATGTGCCAGGATATGGCCTCACCCTCGCGGTCCGGGTCGGTTGCCAGGATCAGCCGATCGGCGTCTTTGACGGCGTCGGCGATTTCCTTGATGACCTTGCGCCCGCGCGCATCATCGACGTCCCAGTGCATCCGAAAGTCGTTGTCGGGTTCGACGGCTCCATCCTTAGCGGGCAGATCGCGGACATGACCATACGAGGCGATAACCTTATAGCCTGAGCCCAGATACTTCTTGATGGTTTTGGCCTTGGCGGCCGATTCCACGATCAGGACGTTCATGCCGAACTTTCTTGTTGCTGCGCTGCGGGACGACCAGGAAATCCTGCCGGCCGGTGGTCGCATCGCAATCCCAGATTGCAAGGTTGCGACGACGCCGAGGCGCCGGAACATGTGGGAACGCTATGGCCATGTCAAACCCGCCGGTTGTCCTCATGGCCCACCACCCCGCCTCGGGATCGGGCGCGGGCGAACGCCAGCCAGTCGTTATCCCTCTGATATGAAATCTATATTTTTTGCGCCGTCAGCTCGCGAAGGGCCGGGATCAGCGCGTCGAAGTGATCGATCACTCGATCGGGCTGCGTCTCGGCGATGGGAACGCCGCTATAGCCAAATGCCACGGCCACGATCGGGATCCCCGCTGCGCGGGCAGTTTTGACGTCGATCTCGCTGTCGCCCACCATAATCGCGCGGTTGATATCCCCACCGGCCAACCGCACGGCACCCGTGAGATGCTCCGGGTGGGGCTTGTAAACCGGGAACGTGTCGCGCCCGGCCAAGGCCGCAAATAGATCGTCCAATTGCAGCGCGGACAGGAGCGCTCGCGAGAGGTGCTCCCGCTTGTTCGTGCATATGGCAAGCTTCGCACCCTGCCCCAGCAGGGTGCGGGCCGCGGCGATGGCGCCAGGGAAGGGGCGGCTTTCGCCGGCAATGTGGGTTTCGTAGTACGCCAGAAAGTCTTCCAGCAGGCCGTCAATCTCTCCCTCCGAGGCCCGCACATGCGACAGCGAGAGCGCTTCGGCGATCATCCGGCGCGCACCGAAACTGATCCAGGGACGCAAGGACTCTCCGGCCACGGGCGCCAGCCCTAGCCTCAAAAGAGCATGATTGGTTGCCCCGATCAGGTCGGGGGCGGTGTCGACGAGCGTGCCGTCGAGATCGAATACGATGGTGAAGTCCCTCATGACTTGCGGCCTATAGCATCGTCACGAACCTTTCGCTGCGGCAAACAAGCTTAACCCCACAGCGATGGATCGCGAGGTCGTGTCCTTGGGCGTTTTTTGCGTGCACAGGGCGTTTCCCGTGCTAGGGAGCACCTCACGTATTGAGACGATGACCGCACGGGAACTCTTGGGCATGAGCGCCGACCAGTTCAAAATTGCCGCGGCGACGCGGGCTCTGGCTTTCGTCGAGTCGGGCATGCGCTTGGGGCTGGGTACGGGGTCGACGGCGGCCCGCTTCGTGGAGCTGCTGGCCCAGGAGGTACAACGCGGATTACAGGTACTTTGCGTGCCCACGTCGGAGGCGACTCATCGCCAGGCGGAGGCACTCGGAATTCCGCTAACAACCCTCGATGACGTTCCCTTCCTAGATCTGACCATCGACGGCGCCGACGAGATCGACAACGAGTTGCGCCTCATCAAGGGCGGCGGAGGCGCCCTGTTGCGCGAAAAAATTCTGATCTCGTCGGCGAAAAAAGTAGTGATAGCGGCCGACGAGAACAAGTTTGTCCAGTCGTTTTCAAGGTCCGTGCCGGTCGAGGTCCACCCCATGGCAAGG
>JAKALI010000097.1 GCA_021813195.1 Pseudomonadota bacterium | reverse complement strand
CCAAGAAGGCTGCCAAGAAGCCGGCGAAGAAGGCTGCTGCGAAGAAAAGAAAGTAAGGATTCCTCCCTCGTGCCCCTAGAGCCTTTGAGGTCAGCGTTCACCGCTTCTCTGGCTCTTCTGAGTATGCTGCCACTCATGGTTTCGTTGGCCCACGCGGCATCGATAACCAACCGTGACGATGCGGACCACACGGTGACCATCGTCGAAGGCGGCAACCAGAGCGATCATGTTCTCGTGCCTGGAGCCATCCTCGAAGGCATCTGCCTGAACGGATGCATCATTCGTATCGACGGCAATGACGTCGATCCCTATGTGCTCGATGGCTCCGAGATCACGGCCATTGAGGGGGGCGATCTCTATGCCGAGGGGCAAGGGCCGCTTGCGCCGTCATCAGGCGGGACAAGCCAGCCTTCCACGCCCGGTCCCCGGTAGAGAGATGAAGAGGTTGATGTCGTAAGGACCGGCACTTGGGCCTTCACGGGTTCGGGTGCCGTTTCCGTTTCTCGGGGTTATGAGATGATCGTCCCCGGGCGCTGAGTCGCCATTGGCTTTGCCGCGACTGCCGGCTCGTTATGGATAGTCCATTGAGAGGCGGCACGCTGTGCCGGTCTCGGGCTACCTCACGCGGCCCCAGCCCAGATGGTCCTCGCAGCGATGCCCCTGTGCATTCGATCACCGCATGTCGAGTGGGCCCAACCACTCGGAGAACGCCTGACAAAGAAGCCGATCCACAGTTTGCGTGTCCGTCGCGATGCCCAAGTCTGCGAGGCTCGTCACCGCGGAGTCCGCCAGCCCGCAGGGCACAATCGCTTCAAAGTGAGACAAATCCGGATCGACATTGAGAGCAATCCCGTGACGGCTGATTCCGCGGCGGACCTGCAAGCCGATCGCGGCGATCTTGGCCCTCTCCTCCGGCGCATCGGATTTTTTCACCCACACCCCAGGCCGGGTTGGATCGCTCCAGCCGCGCACTCCCAGTCTATCGAGCGCGTCGATAACGCATGTTTCCATGCGGCGCACAAACGCCCGCATATCCCCACCCGTCAGCTGACGGACATCGAGGCAAGCATAAACAATGCGCTGGCCGGGGCCATGATAGGTCACCTCGCCGCCGCGATTCGTGGCGAAGATGGGTAGCCGGGTAGGCTCGAGGATATCAGCGCTGCGGCTCCGCGGTCCGCACGTATACAAGTGAGGATGCTCGAGCAGCCATAGCAAAGGGCGGGCGCCCCCCGCGGCCATTCGGTCACCATAGCGGCACATGATGCGCTGGGCCTGCGGATAGGGCACCGGAGCCTCGGACTTTATGCACAGGACAGGTGATCGTGAGGCGTTGGCCATGGGTGCACATATAGACCGCTGCACGACGCGGTGACAGATGGCGATCTGAGGTTCAGGCCTTCTGTGAAGTGGCTTGTTGGGCTTCGACCGTGCGCTCAGCGGCGATCTCACTTGCCATCCCGGAGACTGTCTGTTAGTGGGCGAGGCCTTGCTCGATGTTCTTTGGTTTAGCGCACAGATCGCTGACCGTGAGGAGACCGTCGGCTCGCGATGCGGTTGTGGCGGAATTGGTAGACGCACTACCTTGAGGTGGTAGCGGGGCAACCCGTGGAGGTTCGAGTCCTCTCAACCGCACCATGTTGACTGGCACAATGTAGCCTGCCAGCCTGTTTTGCGAGGCTTGGGTTGCTTGGGATCCCCGAACCGGGGCCAATCTTTTTTGGATATCACCGTGCGCCGGCCCCCCTGATCTGAGTGCTTGGGCGGGGCTCATCGCAGCCGACGGCGGGCTCGGTGGTCTCGTTGCTCGATACGGCTACGAGCTCCGCGCCGTATCGGCCGCAACGAGCCCTTCAATCAGATTCGCTCAAGCGCCTTGCGCACCCGCCATGGCAGCCGAAGCAGCGTCTGGTATGTCTTTCGACGTGACGAGAGCTCAGAAGTCTCCGCGAAAGGCGAAAGTTTCCGAGGTTAAAGTCCAAAAAGTGAGAAACCTGGCGAGGGAGCTGGCCGTGACTGCGCGCGTTTCGTCTTCGCGCCAACCGGAGGCTTCGTTCTGAGGCTTGTCGTCTTGAGTGTTTTGCGCGGCGCTAAGGCCACGTCGGTCTCGGGATGGACCGATACACCGCCGCGGGGTCGCGGAGGGGCGGTGATTGCGGCAATCTCGACGTCCTCACCCTCCAGTGTCTTGAGCACCGCGGGTTCCCCAAAGAAGGGAACCAAATGCTGGGGGGCTTCGGCCGTCGCATCGCCGGCGGGCCGAGATTTGGCGAGCAGGGCGCGCAACTCCCCGTCGTATGTCGCAAGCGGCACGATCGGCAATTTGGAGCGCATGTGCACGACCTTGTAGCCGCGCTCCTTCAAACCTTTGAGGATGGCGGGCAGCGCTTTGGCGGTCGCTGGTTTGATGTCGTGGAACAACATGATGCCGCCGTTCCGCCGGTCGGTTTCGCGCAAGGTGTAATCGATGAGGCGGCGCGGGTCGGAAATATAACTGTCGTTGGAGACGACATCGACGGTGAAGGCTGCGATGTTGCGGGATTGGAGATGGGCCATCAGCGGGTCGGAGTCGTTCAAGCCCGGAAAGCGAAAGAATGGTGCGATCGGCTGACCGGCGGCGAGTGCGATCGCGGCGAACCCACGCTCAATTTCATCGATAGCCCGCGAAAGCGAGCGGCGTTTGAGGTTCAACGGATGCGACCAGGTATGGGAGCCGAGTGTGTGCCCGCGCGCCAGAATTCCACGAATGCTGCCCGGATAAGCGATCGCCATGCGTCCGACAGAGAAAAACGTTGCTTTGGTGCAGAATTGATCCAGCGAGGCGAGGATCGATGACGTGATCCATGGCATCGGGCCGTCGTCAAAGGTCAGGACGACTTCGCCCGGCTTGAGGAAGGACTCTTCACGGGCAAGGTGTGAAATCGAGCCATATAGTGGACCGTTGGTCGTGTCGATCTCGACGACGCGGGCGACGCCAAGGGCTTGCTGAGGGTCCGCGCAGCCATCGGCGGCCGCATCGCGGGCACCACTCCAAAAGATCATGAGGCCGATCGCAGCGGCAATCCATGCGTGATGCTTCAAAACCATCTCGGTTCTCCCGCCGATCCAGGCCCTGGTCAGCAAACAATCGAGGATTTGCGCGCCTGCGACAACCCTTTAAAGTCGATCGGCGTTGCCGCTGTCGTGCTTGCGTCACAGAGAATGTGACCGCCGGCCAACAGGTCTTAAGGACCGAGGGGTCGGATGGCCCAGCTGTCGTCGTCGATTTGTGGACGCAGGCGGGGGCGGGGTGGCTGAGCAGGAAGAGCGTGGTGGGGTGTGGTCGATTGTGCCGCTGTTGATGCGGGGCGGGTCGTCGCTGCCCACGGCAGCACCTCCACGCCGGCGCCGACTGCCCCTCCTGTCACCGGCCACACGACGCTACGATCGGCCAACGGCTGTTGTGTCAAGGCCAGCTTGCGCCGCTGCGCCTCGCGTTCAGCCATAGCGTCGTACTCGGGCAGCAGAGTCGCCGGCTGCTTCGACACGACATGGACGACCTTGTAGCCACCCGCTTTCAACTCATCGAGAAGGGAAGTCAGAGCGCCTGCGGTGGAGGGTTGGATGTCGTGAAAGAGGATGATGCCTTTGCCAGTCTTCGCTAGTTGCCCCATGACGTTGCGCCGCACGACCGCTGGATTGCGGGTGAGGAAGTCTCGAGAATCGACGTCGATGGAAAAATTGGCGACGTTGCGGCTCTTCAAGTGTGCGCGCATGGTAGCGCTCTCACCAAGGTAAGGAAAGCGGAAAAATGGTGCCACCGGAGCGCCGAGAGCCAGCGCGATGGCGCTTTGGCCGAGTTCAATTTCTTCCTTGGCCTTCGCCGCGCCGATGAGGTCGAGCCGCTTGTGGGACCAGGAGTGGGTGCCGATCGTGTGCCCGCGCCGAGCAACCTCGCGCAGCGTGGTCGGGTCCGCGAGCGCCATCCGCCCGACGATGAAGAACGTCGCCAAGGTGCACTCGGCATCCAGCGCATCGAGGATCGGCACAGTGTAGCGCTTCATGGGGCCGTCGTCGAAGGTGAGGATCACTTCGCCGGCCTGAAGCAGGCTTTCCGGATCGGGACGGCCGTAGCGCGGTCCGCCCGTCGTATCAATCTCAATCACGCGGGAGACACCCAGCACATCCTGGCGTGCCGAACAGGGCAGATCGCTGGGGGCGACGGGCGCGGCGGCTCCCGCAACTTGCGCGGCCGCTGGGCTATGCGCCCCCGCGGCAAAAAGCGCGGCCAGCAGCAAACCGATGCGAGATATGCGGGGGCCTGAGGTCATCTGTCCATCGTGGTCCACGTTTGCGTCGCGACTCGAGCGCGCGGGAGTTGGGCTTGATCTGATCTTTCGCCGTGCGCGGCGCTCGTGGACCGCGAGACGCCGGCTTCACCCACTCTGCCGGCGCGATCGAAATCAGGTCCACACTTTACCCGTATCGCGAGCACCTGTGCAACCCGCTCAGGTCAGCTTCGCGGCCTCGAAAGTGTTTCATCCAGTTCAAGTTTCGGAGCGCGCAGGCTTGTGGTAAGGGCGCGTGCTCGGCGCAGCGATTTCGTGGGTGCATATTGGCGGCAGCGCTCACCTTACTGTGGAGTTCAAGGCATGGCCGATGGCGCCAATCAGGTCCCCGACGACGGCGGCGCGCAGCACCAGCCGGAAGAGCTGGTTCGTGAAGTGGCAGCAGCCTTGGCGGCAGGGGCCCCGGCTGCAGCGCGGGCGCTGGTGGAGGATTTGAGGGCGCCTGACCTCGCCGACGTGATCGAGCTGCTCAGTCCAGACCAGCGCATCGAACTCATTCAGGCGTTTGGTACCGAATTCAACTTCGAGGTGTTTTCGGAAATCGACGAGAGCGTGCGCGATCAGCTCTCCGAAGCCTTGCCGAACGAGTATCTCGCTCGGGCGGTCAACGAGCTCGACACCGACGACGCCGCCTACATCATTGAGGGTCTGGAAGAGAGCGACAAGGAAGAGGTCTTAAGCCAGCTGTCGACCTCCGATCGCGCGGCACTCGAACGCAACCTCGAATACCCAGAAGAGACCGCCGGTCGCCTGATGCAGGCGCATTTCGTGGCGGTCGCGCCCTATTGGACCGTCGGCCAGGTCATCGATTACATGCGCGAAACCGACGACCTACCGGATAGCTTCTCCGAAATTTTTGTCGTCGATCCCTCATTCCGCGTGCTCGGAAGCGTGGAATTGTCGCGACTATTGCGCACGAAGCGCCACGTGCCGATCGAGACCCTGATGGAAACCGATCGCCACGTCGTCCTTGCGACCGAGGATCAGGAAGAGGTGGCCCGTCAGTTTAAGCGCTACGACCTCTTCTCGGTTCCGGTGGTGGACGAGAACCAGCGCCTGGTGGGCGTTGTGACCGTGGACGACGTGGTTGAGGTGCTGGACGAAGAAGCCGACGAGGATATGAAGAAACTCGCGGGCGTGGGCGATGAAAGCCTTACCGACTCGGTATTGGAGACGGTGCGGAGCCGGGTGCCGTGGCTCATCGTCAACCTGGGTACGGCGATCCTGGCATCGTTTGTCATTTCCCAGTTCGACGCCACCATTGAACAAATGGTGGCGCTTGCCGTGCTGATGCCGATCGTCGCCTCGATGGGTGGCAATGCGGGCACGCAGACGATGACCGTCACCGTGCGAGCGCTTGCGACGAGCAAACTGAGCTCCGTGAATGCACCGCGCATCATCACCCGCGAGGCGCTCGTGGGGATCCTTAACGGCCTCGTGCTATCGATAATTATGGCCGGCGTCGTGTTTTTATGGTTTGGGTCCGGCAAGCTCGGAGCCGTCATTGCAGCTGCGATCGTCATCAACCTGTTTGTGGCCGCCCTAGTGGGCATTCTTGTGCCGCTGATTTTCGACCGCCTCGAGCTCGATCCCGCACCTGCATCCGGCGTCTTTGTGACAATGATGACCGATTGTGTCGGCTTTTTCGCCTTCCTCGGCCTCGCCACGATATTCCTGCTGTGAAGCGCTAGAAGCGAGGCACGCCACTTCAACTCGTCGGTGCGTCGAGCTTCCGGGTGAGCGCCTCGAATTCGCGCCGCAACTCTTCGTTCTGGAAGATCTGCTCGAATGTCGGGGCTTCCAGTTTACCCAGCGCTTCGAACGAGGCGGCGCCATCGCGCATCAGGGTCTGGAGCTGAAAACTCGCCTCTACCGTCTCAAAGGTGTTGTCCGCAATGCGCAGATCATGCGTGGCGCGCTTGCGGGCCTCCGCAATCTGTTCGCGTTGCAAGTGGAGGTAGCGCCGGTAGGCCTTAGCGGTCTCTTCGGCCATCTTTTGGCTTTCGCGGTTGGCTTCGAGGGCTCGTCTCTGGTCGGGACGATTGTTGGCGCGCAGCAGTTCTGCGGTTCGTTTGCGCGCGGCCTCGAGATCTTTAACGATGGCGTCCAATCGGGGCATGTATTGGGTGTCGATTTTCGCAATCGCCATGTCCTGGGCGTGGACGAGCATCGCAAAAAGGGCCGCGTGCATGGCGAAATAGCGCCGAGCAGCGGCCGTGTTGTCGCCCGCCGCGACGAGGAGTTTCGCCAATTGCCCATCGATCTGTTTGGCGGCATTGAACGTGGCGACAAGGCGCACGAGGTCACCAGAGAGGACCCCATCGAGCAACAAGTCCAGCTGGGCTGGTTCCAGGTCGACGCCGATTTTCGACAGACCGACACGGATCTCCGCTTTGGCGTCGGCAATCTCCCTCCGATTGATCTCGATGCGCCGCTCACGCTCCGTGATGTCCGCGGCGAGCGAGTCGACCGTGTCGGTCAAGACACCCGGTAAAGTCGCCTCTTTCGGCGCCGTCAGCTGCTTTTCGCGCAGCCGGGCAATCTGATCCTCCAGATCGGCGATGAAGCGCCGATGGGCCTCGATGCGCTTTTGCACCTCAACGACGGGTACGTCCGTTACGATGCTCAGCGCGCTATCGAGCAGCCGATGGACGCGCTCTTCGCGATCCTCCCGCGTTTCCGTCCAGATGGGTGGCACGAGAAACTCGTCGCGTGAGGGCAGGTTCTTGATCGTGCTGCGCTGTTCCGCAGTGCTGGCCAGCACGCTTTCCACCGCCTTCATGAGTGCGCGGGCTTGCTCGAAGGACGGGTCGCCCTCACGGGGGTCGGTATCGGTTTGGGGCCTGGCTGGTAGCGCCTCTTCGGTTGCGGCCGGTGCTTTGCCCGCCAGCAGGTCGGAGATACGATCAACGGCACGGGCCGACGTCAGGGGACAAGAAGCCGCCATCAACGCCAACAGGCATCCGGCGTACGCGGGCGCATGCGCGGGGGCGCGAAATTTCATGGCGGCTCCTCCTGATGGCACCATGAGCGCCTGGAATTCCGGCAATTAGATGGTTGTCAGATGGCGCTGGCCGCCGCATCCGCAAGAGCGCGCACGAGAGCGGGCGTGATTTGGCGCGCATCGGTTAACACGATCATATGGGTCATGCTCGCGGGCACATCGGGATGGGTGCGGTGAAAGCGAGCCTTAACAAAGGGCTCGGGTGCCGCGGACCCGCGAAAAGCCACGCCGAGCCGCAATTCGCGCGCACTAATCGCCAACGCGGCGAACTCGTCGCGCACGGACAGGGCGATGAAATTAGTCTTTGGCTCGAGGCGGAGCCCTGGAATTGCTTTCTCCAGTTCGCGTAAAAGGTAGTTGGCGAGTGGACGGTAAGCCTTGGCTTCGGTCAGAATGGCGTTCAAGGCGGAGTGTCGGTCAAGCGACGGGGGGACGTCCGCCGGGCGCGGTTCGGATCGGGGCTTCGGGGTCACGCTGCGCTCAGGAGCCATTGGAACGGGCGTCACATTGGGCTGCGTTGGCGTCTGGGATTGCGCTTCGAGCGATGGCGCATCAGGTGATGGCGCGGCGCGTTTGGGTGCGACGCGGTTCTGAGCAGGTTTCACGTTCCCGTCGTGGAGGGCGGAGGCGGCAGCCTCAATGTAGATCGGCCGCCCGCCATTATGGTGGATGCGCTCAAGCCATGATGCCTTGGCGAACAGGAAGCCCTGTTGGCGCAGCCAATCTATGATTTCATTGCGCTCCGAGAGATTGCTCGCGTCAATCGCACGCATCCAGCCTGCCAGATCGCGGCCCGTGTCGGCCTCGAGACTGGCGAGGAATTCGCGCTCCTTCTCGGCATAGTCGATCGGCATGATCGGCGGTCTTCGACAAGCATCACAACCATCTTCGGGTCTGCGCGGCATAGGTGCGCCAGGCGTCCCCGAAGCGAGCTTCCAGATGGCGTTCCTCGGGCTCGATCTGTAACTTGGTCAATACCATGGCAAACACCACAGCCAGGATGACGAACCAGACGTTCTTTGTCACCTCAGCGGCGGCGAGCAGCAAGAGGACATCCGCGATGTAGATCGGATGACGGCGATAGCGGTAGGGACCGGATGTGACGAGGACGTCGGCGCCGCGGTGGGGCAAGATCGTCGTGCGATGTCGGCGCAGCGTGAGCGCAGCCCAAACCAAGATTATCACCGCGGCCACGCCGAAGCCAATTCCCACCACGCGGGCGGCGAGATCGTCGATGCCGGGCCATCCCAGCGGAACGATGCGGTCGAGCAGGTAGGCTGCGATGACCGCCGCGAGCAGCAGAATCGGTGGCCAGGGAATTGCTCCCGGCCGAGCGGTTGAGGCCCTGGTCTCGGCTGCCATGCTTTCTCCCTTGTCGGATGGAACACTTCTCAGCAGTCCTCGAACGGCGGCGGCAGCCATGGTGTCGCAAACGGCACGGCTATCTTGGAGTATCATAAGATGATGACACACGGCCCGGCAGCGGCAACGGGTTTCGCAATGCTTCTTATTGGCGCAATCTCGGTGAGCGTGCCCGCGCAGGCCGGCAAATTCGGGTGCTTTCAGGTCACGGCCGACAGCCTCAATATTCGCGCAAGGCCCTATAGCTCGGCCGCCATCCTCGGCGCGGTCCGCAAGGGTGACATTTTGGAGAAGCGCAAGATCTGGTGCACGCCGCGTGGCTACTGGTGCGCCGTGCGCGCTGGCGGACTCGAGGGTTATGCCGACAAGGCCTATCTCATGAAAATGCCCTGTCCGTGAGATTACTGCACGACATCTGGTGTTAGCCTTTGGTTTGCGCCGGTGTTTTCCCGGCTGGCGGCGGGATCGACGGCGACGGTGACGGCGCCGACGGTCGCTGTGCGAGCTCCTTCTCCAGGTCGTAAGATGCACAACCCAGTTCGGCCAGGCGTCTGTTGTAGGCTTCGAGCATCGGGCGGTCGCGCGCCAAGCGAGCCTCGGCATTGGCGGCCGTATTGGTGACCATCAAGGTGCTCGCAACGGTGCGGGTGCCGCGTGCCAATTCGCTCGTCTCCGCTTTGTGTTCGGCGCCTCGCAATTCCAAGATCCGCACCTGCATCCGACCGTGGATACGGCGGCAGTCGAGCGCCATTTCATCCGCACTCAGCAGGTAGCGGCCGTCGACCAGCCGTCCCGTCTCAGTCTTTCCCGCGGATGATCCTTCCAAGCCACTCGCGCAGCCCGAGAGACCAGCGGCCGCGAGAACAGCTGCCAAGCGGACCATGCAACCAAGGGAATGAGCACGTCGGAGCGTTCGCCTTGCCATGTGCGCCTCAACACTCCAAAAGACGGGCCGAAGCAAGGCGGCCATTTTACAAGTGTGCGGCAGCTTGCCTGCGGGTCGGGACCGCCGCAATAGTCCGTGGTGTTTACTGCTGGCATGACCGGGGAGAAACGGAATGGGTCGAACATCGCAGAGCCGGACGCGCGGCTCCAGATACGTCGCCGCGTTCGCAGCGATTCTGGCGGCGAGTTCGGCGTCGTTCGCGGGGGCGGATGAGCGCGCGGACACACCGGACAGGCCACCGGCCGCCCGTCTGGCGTGCGTATTCGAGAACGGGACCGCAACGGCCTACGAAGGAGGCACGTTTGTTGCCAAGCCTGCAAGCACGCTCTCCTTCGAGATCTCGGCGATCGACCTGGAGGGGCAGACCGCGAGCTTGCGAAGTGGTCCCGACCAGCCACCACTCCAGGTGCGTATCGTGCGGGCGATCAATGCAAACCACTATCTCGAGGTCGTCAACGAA
>JAKALI010000096.1 GCA_021813195.1 Pseudomonadota bacterium | reverse complement strand
CGACGAAATTGCCATTGCGATAGGTTCCGTCGATTGCGGCCTTCAGAGACTGCTCGAGATAAGCAATGAGATAGCGCGCATAGCCGCCGAAGATTTCATCGCCGCCCTGCCCGCCGAGCACGACCTTTACATGCCCGGCCGCGAGTTTCGAGACCATGTATTGTGGGAACGAGCCGGGTCCGGCCACCGGATGATCTAGGGCGTAGATCACCTTGTCGATATTGTCGCGGAAATCTGCCGCCGCGATTTCCGCCTCGTGCAACGCGATGCCGCCGAGGCGACACGCCGCGCGCGCGTAGCGGCTTTCGTCGTAGCCCGGATATTCGGTGAACTTTCCGTGAAACCCGATGCGGCCGGAGGCCGGTTCGCGGGAAGCAAGAATGCCGATCAAGCTCGAATCGATTCCCCCCGAAATGTAGGCTCCGACTGGCACGTCCGAGCGCAGATGAAGCCGGACAGAATCCTCCAGCAATCCCCGCATCTTGTCGCCGAACCAGCCGGCACGGTGATCCCAGTCGATGTCGTAGCGTACGTCCCAGTAGCGGGAAACATCAACCTTCCCGCCAGCAACCGACAACCTGTGCCCCGGTAGCAATTGATGGACGTACTTGAAGAGGCTGCGATCACCGATCGCGTACTGAAATGTCAGGTATTCCGCCAGCGCATCGGGATCCGTCGCAATCTCGGGCAGGACTGGCAACAGCGCCTTGATCTCGGACGCGAAATAGAACACGCCATCGATCGTCGTGAAATAGAAGGGCTTGATGCCGAATCGATCGCGCGCGGCGAACAGCCTGTCGCCGTCCCATATGGCGAACGCGAACATGCCCCGCAAATGGGTGAGACAATCGGGGCCCCACTTGTCGAAGGCCGCGAGTATCACCTCGGTGTCCGAATTCGACTTGAACGTCCAGCCTGCGGCGAGCTGCTCACGCAGCTCGATGTGATTGTAGATCTCACCGTTATAGGTGATGACCGCGCCGTTCGGCCCGATCATCGGCTGGTGACCTCCAGGTGTCAGATCGATGATCGCGAGACGGCGATGCGCGAGCCCGCATGAACGGCTTTCATTCGTCCAGGAGCCATGGCCGTCGGGACCACGATGGGCAACAAGCCTGCTCATTGCCGACAGCCGCCGCTCGGCACCCTTGATTGGGTTCCCCATAAGCGAAACGAGGCCGGCAATGCCACACATGTTGGTTCGGTTCCGCTTCAGACGACTGCGAGGCGTCCTGTGGTGCTGTTTGCATGCACGCGGCGTGAGGGATGCGCACCGTAGCAGCTCGATCCGACAATTCGAACGCTCTCGGGGTCACCGACTCCAGCTCCGAGCGAACGCCCCACTCGCTGCCGCTGCCGCAGCCGCCCGCTCAGGCGCTTGTCGCCCTCAACATGGCCTCGATCACGCTGTCCTGCTGGGCCGGCTCGAGATAGGGGTGCATGGGAAGGCTCAAGACTTCGCCGCTAAGGCGCTCGGACACCGGCAGCCCGCCGGGGGGTACCACATGGTCCCGGTAGGCCGGCTGGTGATGCAGCGGACGCGGGTAGTAGACCGCGGTCGGAATGCCATCCGCCGCCAGCGCCTTGGCGATGGCGGCGCGCCGGCCGGCGGGCAGGCGCAAGGTGTACTGCGCCCACACGCTGGTATTGCCCGGAACCACGACCGGGGTCGCGATGCGCCCGGCGAACGCCTCGTGATAGCGTGCCGCGACGACGCTCCGCTGCTCGATCTCGCTCGCGAATATGGCGAGCTTCTCGATGAGAATCGCCGCCTGCAGGGTATCGAGCCGGCCGTTGATGCCCACGCGGACGATGTCGTATTTGTCGTCGCCCTTGCCATGCAGCAGGATCGAGCGCATCACGCCTGCGAGCGCATCGTCATCGGTAAAGATTGCCCCGCCGTCGCCGTAGCAGCCGAGCGGCTTGGCCGGGAAGAAACTCGTGGCGGTAACATGTCCGAACTGACCGACGGCCTTTGCCGCGGTGCGGCCGCCGAACCCTTGTGCGGCGTCGCAAAGCACGAACAGGCCGTGCTTGTCTGCGAACGGGAGGATCCGATCGTAGTCGGCGGGCTGGCCGAAGAGGTCGACCGGCATGATCGCCTTGGGCACGAGCGCGCGCGCCTTGGCCGTCGCGATTGCCCCTTCCAGCCGCTCGGGATCGAGATTGAACGTGTCCTCCCGCACATCGGTGAAGATTGCGGTCGCGCCCAGGAGCGCAATCACCTCCGGTGTCGCCGTGTAGGTGAAGGCCGGGCAGATCACCGCGTCGCCCCGGCCGATCCCGCGCGCCATCAGCGCGATAAGCAGCGCATCGGTCCCGCTCGAGCAGGCGATGGCGTGGCGCGCCCCACAGAATGCGGCGAGGTCACGCTCGAGCTTGCCGACCTGCGGCCCCATGATGTAGGCGCCGGAGTCGAGGACATCGGCGATCGCCCGATCGATCCTGCCTCGGATCCGCGCCTGCTGCGCCTTGAGATCGATCAGCGCGATCGGAGCATTGATCACGGCCGCCGGTGCGGGACTCAAGGTCTTAGACGGGCTTGAGGCGGCCATCATCGGTCTCCAAGTATCGTTCGCCGGTTTCCGGGCAGACGAGGTCTGCTCCGAGCATACGCCCGGCGCGGCTCATCCAGCCAATCCGCCGTGCAGGCACGCCGGCCATGACGGCATACGCCGGCACATCCGTTCGAACGACCGCGCCGGCGGCGATGAAACAGTATTCCCCGAGAGTGTTGCCGCAGACGATCGTGGCGTTGGCGCCGATGCTGGCACCACGCTTGACCAGGGTCTTGCGGAATTCGGATTTGCGATTGAGGAACGCTCGCGGATTGTTCACGTTCGTGAACACGCAGGACGGCCCGCAGAATACGTCGTCCTCAAGCTCGACACCGTCGTACAGCGCGACGTTGTTCTGGATCTTGCAGCGGTCGCCCACCTTCACGTTCGGCCCGACCATGACGTTCTGGCTGAGAACGCACTCGCGTCCGATGCTCACATTCGGCAACACGTGGGCAAAGTGCCAGATCTTAGTTTCTGACCCGATCGCTACGTCGCCGTCGATGTAGGCGCTCTCGTGGATCCTGACTCCCGGAAAACGGGGATCGTCTCTCATCTGGTCCTGGCCCGCCATCGGTTCAGCCGGTCTTGCGCAGAGCGACCGCGGCGTGACGATCGCCACCCGAGGTCAACGGCATGTTGCGGAATGCCGAGACGACCTCGATCGAGAACCGCACCTCGTCCAGGCCGAAGCCTTTGCCTGCCATCACCTGCTCGTACGAGCGCGTGTGCAGGTCGGTGAAGCCCTCGGAGAACTCGACCTCCTCGCCGTCCATGGTGATCGAGCGATAGGTGGTCTTCTTGCCCTTGACACTGTCGGGCAGGTCGTTGCGGTCGACGGAAAGGAACCAACGCACGTCCGCCTTCTCGTAGCTCAGGAACCCACCCGCCCGCTCCGGATCGCGCAGATGCGCCTGCTGCGACTTGAGCGGCCCGAAGACGAAGGCGAGCATATCGAAGAAGTGAACGCCGATGTTGGTGGCCACGCCACCCGACTTGGCGACGTCTCCTTTCCACGACGCGTGGTACCAGCGCCCGCGCGAGGTGATGTAGGTGAGGTCGACGGCATGCCGCTTGTTCGATGCCGCAACCTTTTCCTTCAATGCCTGGATGGCCGGATGCACCCGCAATTGCAGAATGGTGTTCACCTTGTGGCCCGTATCGCGCTCGATGTCGAAAAGACCATCGATGTTCCAGGGATTGAGCACCAGGGGCTTTTCGCAGATCACATCCGAACCCGAGCGCAAGCCGAAGCGGATATGCGCGTCATGCAGATAGTTGGGCGAGCAGATGCTGACGAGGTCGATGTTCTCGCCCTTGCGGCGCAGCTTGTCGACGTGGCGGTCGAAGCGCTCGAACTCTGTGAAGAAGTGAGCGTCGGGAAAGTGGCTGTCGATGACGCCGACCGAATCGTTGGGATCGTAAGCCACCCGGAGATTGCCGCCGACCGCCTTGATCGCCAACATGTGGCGGGGCGCGACGTATCCTGCTGCTCCGATCAAAGCGAAGTTCTTCATATTCCCCCCTGCACTTGAACACCGGGCTCCACCGCCACCTTAGGTCAGGCCTTGATCAGCCGATCAGAAACGATCCCTGCCCGTGCACACGCATTGCGCGTATCTATCACGAGCTTAGCCCCGTCGACGACTGCCTTGTAGTCCACGCCGTCATGATCCGTCGCGATCAGCACGGCATCGTATTGTCCGAGGGTCTTGTCGGTGATCGGTACCGACTTTCGGCCAGTCAGAGCCGCGTGCTCGCGAGTGCTTGGAATGACCGGAACATAGGGGTCATGGAAATCCGCCTCGGCGCCACGCGCCTCGAGGATCTCGATCAACCTCAATGACGGGCTCTCGCGCATGTCGTCGATGTTCTTCTTGTATGCAACTCCCAGCACCAGAATGCGGGACTTGTTCAATCCGCGGCCGGCCGTCCGATCGAGAGCTTCGGCCACACGATCCACGACGTGATACGGCATCGCAGTGTTGATCTGGCCTGCAAGCTCGATGAAACGCGTGGTCACGTCAAACTCACGCGCCTTCCATGTCAGGTAGAAGGGATCGATCGGGATGCAATGCCCGCCAAGGCCGGGGCCGGGATAGAACGGCATGAACCCGAACGGCTTGGTCTTGGCGGCCTCGATCACCTCCCAGACGTCGATGCCCATCTTCTCGTAGATGACCTTGAGCTCGTTGACGAGCGCGATATTGACCGAGCGGAAGATGTTCTCGGTCAGCTTGACCGCCTCGGCCGTGCGCGAGTTGGACACGGCAACCGTGCGTTCGACCATGGCGCCATAGACGGCAAGCGCGAGATCCAGCGCCTCGGGTCCGTCACCTCCGACGACCTTGGGGATCGTCGACGTGCTGAAGTGCGCATTGCCGGGGTCCTCACGCTCCGGCGAGAAGGCCAGGAAGAAATCCGCCCCACTCTTCAGCCCGGACGCCTCGAGCCGCGTGCGCATGACCTCGTCCGTCGTGCCGGGCCAGGTGGTCGATTCGAGAACGACCAGATGATCCGTCCGCAAACGGGGAGCGATGGCCTCGGCGGTACTCTCGACATAGCTCAGGTCCGGCTCACGCTGCTTGGACAGCGGCGTCGGCACCGCGATGATGATCGCGTCGACGTCCTTCAGGCGATCGAAGTCCGTGGTCGCCTCGAAGCGCCCTTTCTTGACGGCCTCCGTCAGCGCAGAGGTCGGAATGTGCTTGATGAAACTCTCACCCTTGTTGATCTGTTCGACACGATGTGCGTCGATATCAAAGCCGATCACCGAAAGGCCGCCCTTGTTCG
Source organism: Pseudomonadota bacterium (assembly GCA_021813195.1). The sequence continues at coordinate 4,788 of JAKALI010000096.1, read as the reverse complement.
CCGACAAGGCCAGAGGGATGCCGACGTAGCCGAGCCCTACGATCCCGACCTTGTAGTTGCGGCTGGCAATGCGCTTCTTCAGGCTGGCGACCCGCTGCGCGGCGGACTGCTGCGCACTTTCCCGGAGTTTCAAGCGCGTTTTCCTCCACCTTGCTGTGCCGCCGGAGAGCCCCAGCAGCATCGCAACCGACCTCGCGAACCGTCCATCAGTCGAACGGACGCGTAGTAAAGATTCAATCGCAGATAGCGAAGGATCATCATCGATGACCGCAGGCATTCGATATCGCGGAACGCCGAGCGAACGTGACCAGCAGAGCAGCGGGTTGCTCGGCAACATCGCCATTTGGAGGGCGACCACTTGCCATGAGCGATCATGCTGTCGTTCCATAAGCTCAGCGAGCTTGTCAAGCGAGACCGCTGGGTACCGCCAGCCAATCCACGCCTGCTTCCTGGCCACTCAAATTGCCATCGAGAGCGCGCGCGAACGTCACAACCTGCAGTCCGCTGACTTTCGACAATCGCCGGAAACGCGGCTCAGTTGCCCGGAAGCAACTTTCCTGGATTGAGGATGCCCTTCGGGTCGAGTGCGACCTTGATCGCTCGCATGAGCTCCAGCTCGACCGGGTCCTTGAAGCGCTCGAGATCGCCGGTCTTCATCCGGCCTATGCCATGCTCCGCGGAAATCGAGCCGCCGAGCGCGTGCACGAGCGCGTGGATCTCCTGTGACATCGCGTCCCAAAGACCGAGGAACGACGCCTTGTCCGCCGTCCGCGGCTGCGACACGTTGTAGTGGACGTTGCCGTCACCGAAGTGCCCGAACGGCACGGGGCGGGCGCCCGGCGCCAGCCTCTCTACGATGCGGTCCGCGCGCGTGACGAACTCGGGAATGAGCGGGATCGGCACCGATATGTCGTGCTTGATCGAGCCTCCCTCGTGCTTCTGCGAGTCTGAGATCTCCTCGCGCAGACGCCACAACTCGCGCGCCTGCCGGCCCGAGCTGGCCATGACGCCGTCGAGCGCAACGCCGCCCTCCATGGCCTCGGCCATCGCCGCCTCGAGCCGTCCGTGCGTTCCGTCTTCCGGCTCGCCTGCAGAAACGTCGATCAGCAAGTTCCACGCATGGCGCTCGGCAAACGGCGCGCGCATCCCCGCGGAATGCCGGGTCACGAAATCGAGAGCAATGGCGGGAATGAACTCGAACGCCGTCAGTGCGCCGCCAAAGCGCGCCTGCATGGCTTCGAATACGCCGAGCGCAGCCTCGAGGGTCGGGACCGCCAGAATCGCGGTCACGACCTCGGCGGGACGCGGGTAGAGCTTCAGCACGGCGGCGGTGATGACACCTAGCGTCCCCTCCGAGCCGATGAACAGATCCCTGAGATCGTAGCCGGTGTTGTCCTTCTTCAATGCGCGCAGCCCGTTCCACACTCGGCCGTCGGCCAGCACCACCTCGAGCCCGAGCACGAGGCTGCGCGCGTTGCCGAACGCCAGCACGCTGGCTCCTCCTGCGTTCGTCGCCAGATTGCCACCGATCTGGCAGGTGCCCTCCGACGGCAGGCTCAGCGGAAACATGCGGCCCATCTCATCGGCGCGGGAGCGGATATCTGCTAGCGTCACGCCCGCTTCCACCGTCATCGTTTGACCTGCGGCATCGACGGCTCGCACCCGGTTCAATCGCGACAGCGAAACGACGATCTGAGACCCGTCCTCGAACGGGATCTGCCCTCCGACCAGCCCGGTGTTGCCTCCCTGAGGGACCACGCCGATGCCGACCTCGTTGGCCAGCGTAAGGATCCGCTGAACCTCGTCCGTCGTTCGAGGCCGGAGCACCAGCGGCGAGCAGCCGATATACTTGTCTCGCCATTCGACAAGATGGGAGCGCTGGCCGTCGGGGTCGCTGATCGCGTGCTCGGTCCCCACGATTGCCGCGAAACGCTGCAGGACGTCCCGGGACGGGAGCCGTCTTGCCGAAGCGCCTGTCGCCACGCAGAACCTCGAGGGTTGACGACGTCGCGACGCCGATTCCTTTCCCCCCTTTAAGCAAGAATGGCCGGTCCCGGCAAGAGGGCCAGCCACCCAATCCCCAGCTGAGAACAGATGTCAGCCACGATCAAGGTGTTGGCGACGACGTGAGGCCAAAGATGCTTGACGCCGTTGCAGGCCCCAAGCAGGAGAAATTTGATCAGGCCCTGAGATCGGCTGGAGAATTGTGGAGGGGAGGCCGAGATGGGCAGAACGCTGGTAACCAGGCACGCCGGTTTCATCGGCTTCCACCTGGCGAAGCGTCTCCTCGAACGCGGCGACCCCGTGGTCGGGTTCGACGTAGTCAACGACTACTACGACCCGCTCATCAAGGAGGCCCGGCTGGACGTCCTCGCCGAGACCGCCCGCCGGACCAACGCCAGCTACGTGTCGGTACGCGAAAGCCTCCGGCGAAGCTTTCAATTACTTCCCCATGCAAAGGATACTCATCAAGAACGTGGCCGAAATCTATCACGCTTCAGTTCACCAAGAACACGTTCGATCTGCCGCATGAGATGCGCTTCATAGCGCCCGAGCTTGGACAGCATATCGCGCTGGCCGACCGCAACCTCCAGCATGCGACCAATCCGCAATCGGAACGCGGAGTGGTACCGTGGGTGATCGGCTCGAACCGGCGCCTCGATTCCGAGTCGATCACTCGGGATGAAGTGTTCTCCCAACGTCATACCGTCGCCATCATGGGTCTCGGCCTGATGGTGGGCGATCCAGGCGAGGAGCGCCGCCTCATAGGCACCGGCCCTGCGCAGCCGCCAGAGCAGCGCCGCGAGATGCTCGACCAAATCACTTTCGGTAGCACTGGCGGGGCGGTACTCGTCTCTCAGGGCCAGCCCTAAGGTTTCGAACGCAGCCGCATCCTCGCCGTCCAGAACAATGAAATGCGCAGTGAGCCCGTGTCGCAATGCGTTGCGCCGGCTCACCGCCTTGCCGTACTCCGTGCGCGGCCCCGTGCTTTTGAGTGCATTGAGGCGATTGGCCCGAACTTGACGCTCGGTTGTCATGGTCGTTCCACCAAATGCGACTGACTTGCAAAACCGATAACGCGCCGTCGCGTCGCCGCTCATTCCGCTGGCGTACAGCGAGGCATCAGGCCCTTGCTGTTGCCTTGCCCGTTGGAACCATTGCTTCGCGGCGCCTCGATTCCGGGGTCAGCACCTTCTGGATTGGCGCCCGAGGCCGGCGCGTCGATCAGATTCACAGCGTCCATCTCACCCCTCCGTGACGCTTCCCACAACTTGGCCGCGATCTTCAACGGCTCTATCTTGCCGCGCCGCGCCCACCAGGCGCGCTCGTCACCAGTCCGATGAACCTCGTCGTGATGGACGGCGCAGAGCGGTACGGTGAATTCGTCGGACACCTTCATTGCCATGGCGCGGGGTTGGGCAAAGCGGAGGTGATGGGCGTGCGACGGCTGGCGACCGCAGATCGTGCATGGCAGGCTGGCCACGAAGGCGAGATGCGCCTTGTCGCGTACCCGCTTCTCCTTGGCAAAGGCGATGCGCCCGGTGGCCGGCTCGCCAGTTTCGAGCCGGCCCTGCTTTGCCTCCTCATTGCCCTTGTGGCCCAACAGGCGCGCCCGCTCCTTCATGGCGGCGATCACATCTCCCAGGGGGTCACCCGCATTTCGGGGGGCCGTTCGGCGCAGGGCTCCGAAGGTGGGCGCGTTGGCCTCCCAGAAGGCGTACACCGCCTCCAGGGTGGCGAGCTGCGGAACCTGCTCCAGCGCCCCGGCAATGAAGGCCTGCGGCTCATCGTGAACGCTGTGCTGACCGCCCGGGATGGCGAGGGCATACTTGGGCTTTGGCTTGATTGGATCCGATTCGAGGGGCATGGATGAGGATGTCGTTGAGGAGGCAGGCGGATTCAGGATCTCTGTCGGCGCTTCGGGCTTGCTGACGCCGGCCCGGTCCTTATCGTAGAGCGCCAGACCGAACGGATTGCCGAAGGTGGACAGCGCCCGTTTGGTGGCGTCGGTCTCGGCCGCCTTCAAGGCGATCTCATGCGCCTGGTCGGGCGAGGTCGCGCGGCCCACGCCCGTACCAATGCCGTCGCGGATGATGACGGTGCCACCGGCACGAACCCGGATTCGCACCCTGGTCGAGTAGAAGCAGACGGTCTGACCGCGCTGCAGCTCGCTCCAGACGCAGACGGGCGATACCGTGGTCCGGTCCCAACTGTCGAACCCGAAGATCCGATTGGCCTCGGCCACCACGTGCCAGCCCTCGACGTAGGCTATGGTGGCGCCGTTGTTGATCCGGGACTTGACGTGCCGGTGCGCCAGCTTGGCCTTCAGGGCGCGGGATTGCTTGCTCGAAAATGCCATCACTTGGTCCTCACGCTGAGCTGCATCTGCGGCGGTGCCAGAAACGCCCCCTCGATCATCGCGCCGCCCTTCAATGCGGCGAGCAGGCCTTGGCGGTCGAGCCTGGGCGGTTGCGGCTTCCAGTAGTCCGCCGGAATGCGATCCTCGGCGTCGACCTCCAGGGTGGCCGTGCCCTGGCGCAGAGAGGCGGAGAAGTCGGGTTCCGCGATCTTTTGCAATCGCGCCTCGGTCATGGTGTTGAGCACCAAGGTGCGCTTGCGCTTGGCCCGGGCGCCCAGTCGCTCCAGCCGGGCCTTCATGTCGCCCATCCGCAGCGAAAGGCCGGCGGCCAGGGCTTCGTCCTCGAGCGCGGATCGAACGACCTCGCCCAGCATCTGCTGGAGGTCTGTCATCCCCTCCAGGGTGTCGGCCAGGGTCTCCTGGTCGAG
>JAKALI010000095.1 GCA_021813195.1 Pseudomonadota bacterium | reverse complement strand
ACGGCAAGGTCGATGCCACGTTTGACATCCATCGGATTTGCGCCCGCCACCACCGACCGCGCACCCTCGCGCACGATGGCCTGAGCGAGCACCGTCGCTGTCGTCGTGCCGTCACCGGCAAGATCGGCCGTCTTTGAGGCGACTTCGCGCAGCATCTGAGCGCCGAGATTCTCGAATTTGTCCTCGAGCGTAATCTCTTTGGCGACGGTGACGCCATCTTTTGTAGTCCGCGGCGCACCGAAGGATTTTTCAATCACCACATTGCGGCCTTTGGGGCCCAGGGTGACCTTAACGGCATCCGCGAGGATATCGACGCCGCGCAACAATTTTTCGCGCGCATCGTGGGAGAATTTCACCTGCTTTGCAGACATGGACTAGGCTCCGATAGCTCGGTGGTTTTCACTTCGATCCGGGTAGGGGAATGGTGAGCGCAACGACGAGCGCCGTCGCGAACACGGTACTCACCACGGCTGAGGCTCGTGAGAGACGGGATGAGAGGCGATTTCGCATCATGCCGCCCACCTCGTTCAATCAGGCGGCAGCCTTCAGAGAGCTCGTGGCGCCTTCGAGAACGCCCATGATGTCGCTCTCTTTCAGAATGACCACCTCACGGCCATCGATCTTCACCTCGGTCCCCGCCCATTTACCAAAGAGCACAGTGTCTCCCGGCTTCACGTCGAGCGGAACGATTCGGCCCTGTTCGTCGCGCGCGCCGGGGCCGACGGCCTCTACGACGCCCTGCTGGGGCTTTTCCTGAGCAGTATCGGGAATGATGATGCCGCCAGCGCTTTTCTGCTCGGCATCGACACGGCGGACCACAACACGGTCATGCAGGGGGCGAAACTTCATGGGTCTGACCTCCTTACGTTGCCCTAACCAGCGATGTGTCAGAGTCGCGAACGCAACGACGCCCCACAGGCGTCAGGCGTTCGCGCGCCCGTGACTTAATCCGCGACTTGGCACTTTCAAGGGCTGAGTGCTAAAAATTTTTCTTCGAATTTTTCTCATTGCAATACAATAGGATGGACTCAAAAAGGTCGGAATGGCTTGTGTCGGCTCGTGGACGCAGCTACGGCTCGAACGCGTCCCATCCTGCCGATACACAGCTATGACAATGCAAGAGTCGATCGTCACGACCGCAACATCACGCCCGCCGGTTTTGACCTCCGCCCGCGGCCTCCTGGAGCGTTACGAGGCCATCTTCTGCGATGTGTGGGGCGTCGTTCACGATGGTTGGACAGCCTACCCTGGCGCCATGCGCGCCCTGACGGCCTTCCGCGAAACGGGCGGGGTTGTCGTGCTCGTCTCGAATGCGCCAGTGCCGCCGGACAGAGTTGCTCAAATGCTCGACCAGCGTGCTGTGCCGCGCACTGCTTGGGATGCGATCGTCTCCTCGGGCGGCCTTGCCCTCGATCACATCCGAGCGGCGGGCTTGGATGCGGTCTATGCGATCGGCCCGCGGCAGCGGGACGCCGCATTCTTCGAAAGACTGACCGCGCGACAGGTCGACTTGAGGGATGCGGAGGCCCTCGTCTGCACGGGACTTGAGGACGATGAGCGCGAAACCGTCGCCGATTACCGCCCGGTTCTCGAACGCGCGCGTGCACGCGATTTGCAATTTATATGCGCCAATCCGGACCTGATCGTCGACGTCGGCGGACGCCACTATCCGTGCGCTGGCGCACTGGCGCAAGCCTACGAGGACATGGGTGGGCGCGTCATGTGGGCGGGCAAGCCCCACCCGATTGCATTCGCGCAAGCCCAAGCGCGCGCTGAAACCATCTTGGGCAGCTCTCTGGCATCCTCGCAGATCCTCGCCATCGGAGACGCCATCCGTACGGACCTGAAGTCTGCCGAGCAGGCTGGGGTGGATGCGCTGTTCATCGCGGCCGGTATCCATCGCCAGGACACGATGGTCGGCGACGCCATCGATCCCGACAAGCTCGAGCGGATGTTTCGGGCGGGATCACCATCGGCCGTCGCCGCCATGGCCTATCTCGACTGGTAACAGATGATGCTGTTCGACACCTTAGCGCAGCGCCTCGCGCTGGAAGCGATCGACCGGCGCGCATCCAGCTCCGACATCCGCGACGCTCTCGCTGGTTGGTTCGAGGGGCGACGTAGCGTGTGCTGTATCGACGTGGCCGCCGGTGCGGGTGCCGGCGCCAATGTTCGCGCGCTGGCGCCTCTGTTGCCAATGGATCAGAGCTGGACGCTCGTGATTGCGTCTGATGCTGAGCGCGCCGCGACGCTGGATCATCTCACGCGTTGGGCCCCGGCTGCCACGATCACGGCCGACGGCGTGCAACTTGAGCGCGGCGGTCTCGCCCTTGCCATCCGCTTCGCCGTGCCCGAGTTCGCCGCATACTCCGCCCTGTCGACGGGCGACGAACACGATCTTGTGATCATCGACGAGAGCGCACTCGATTTCCCGCCGCAGGCCTTGCAGAAACTCGCGTCCAGGGCCGCCCGCGCGGGCTGCGTCGTCCATGGGCGCGGTCTTTACAATGGCCGCTTGAAAATCCACCCGCATCACGCAGCCGACAATGCCTTCACAGCGGCCCTTCACCGCCAGTTGATGGCAGCAGGTCCAAACGGAGAGGCCGCCGGTCCCCTCGCCATCTTAGAACTCTCGGAACAGCTGAAGCTCTCAGGCTATACCGTGATCGAAGGCAGCTCAGACGTCATTTTCAAAGCAGCGGATGCGCCTCTTTTGAACGCTGTGCTGAAACGGATGGCCGACGCGCAGCGCGCGGTTGCCAAGGGACATGATGCAATGATCGACACCTGGCTGAAGCGACCCCGCAGCACGCTTCAGGTCTGCCGCAGCGATCTTATCGCCTTTCCACCTCGTAAGAGTGAGCGGTAAGCGTCACGCACAGGCGGTAGGATTCGGTAGCTAAACGAGTTAAAGTATTTACTATGAAAACGTCGAGCGTCGCGGTGCAAGTAAGCATTTTTGTCGGTGCGGCCATCGTGTCGGCCAACGCACCTTTGTGCGCCGAGCCAACGAGCCCTCAGGCCGCCACGCCGCCTCCTCAACAAGGCACGCCCCCTGTAGCATCGGCGACGGACTTGTCGCCCGCAGAAGCGCGCTCTCGGCGTCTTCAGGATTATTATGACGAATTGGCGGAGGCGCCGGACGCGGCTACGGCCGAACGCATCGTCCGTGAGATCGAGGCTGTCTGGATGATGTCTGGATCAGCGACGGCCAATCTCATCCTGGAACGCGCCATCCGCGCGGTTGAGACGCAACGCATCGATTTGGGCCTCAAGCTCCTCGACACTGTGACGGAGCTGTATCCGGACTGGGCTGAGGGTTTCAATCGGCGCGCCTACGTGCATGTGATGCGACGTGATCTCAACCGCGCTGTCGGAGATCTGCGGCGCGTCCTCGCCCTGGACCCGGGGAATTTCCGTGCACTCGAAGGCTTGGCGCAGATCCTGCGCGACATGGGTCAGGCGAAAGCGGCGCTCAGTGTCGTTCGCGAATTGCTGACGCGCCATCCCTATTCCCCCGGCGCAAAGGACATGCTCAAAGAGTTGGAACGCGAAGTCGAGGGACAGGGCATCTGACGCAGGATCGATTGACGCTCGCAGATCTTGCGCGCGTTCAAAGGCGCTTTCGCATCGCCTGGCAGCTCACGCACCGGTCGCGGCGGCAACTTTCGCGCTGGCCTTCGGCGCTGTGCGGATCTTGCCTCCCGTGGGGAAGTCGTCCGGCGTGTGGCCATCCGGCAGACCATGCTCGTCAACGAAAGCAAGCCGGATCATGTTCGTGGCACCGGGTGAGCCGAGCGGCACGCCACAGGTGATGACGAGCCCATCGCCCGCTTTGACGAACCCTTCCTCGAAGGCAATCTGCGTGGCCTTGCGCACCATGTGCGCCAAGTCCTCCGGATCGCCGGTCAGAACCGTCTGAATGCCCCACACGATAGAGAGCCGCCGCGCCGTCTTTTCGATCGGCGTCAGTCCGATGACCGGCAGTCCCGGACGCTCGCGCGCGACGCGCAGCGCCGTGGACCCCGTCGCTGTATAGCACAGGATGGCTGCGACCTTAACCGTATTGGCGATGGCATAAGCCGCCGCCGCAATCGCATCTGCTCCCGTCGGCTGCTTGTCGAATTCGGTGGCATGCACGAAGGCGTCGTAGCTGGGATCGTTCTCGACCTCACAGGCTACGCGGTCCATGACCTCGATAGCTTCGACCGGATACTGCCCGACCGCCGACTCTGCCGACAACATCACGGCGTCGGCGCCATCGAAGACGGCGGTTGCCACATCGGAGACTTCCGCGCGCGTTGGAACGGGCGACGCGATCATGCTTTCGAGCATCTGAGTCGCAACGACCACCGGCTTGCCTGCTTGCCGCGCCTTGCGCGTGATGTGCTTCTGCAAACCAGGAACGCGCTCGACCGGCATTTCGACACCGAGATCGCCGCGCGCGACCATGACCCCGTCTGCAGCCGCGATGATCGCATCAAGGTCTGCGACCGCTGCGGGCTTCTCGATCTTGACCATGACGGCCGCGCGATTGCCGATGATTTTCTTGGCTTCGAGCACATCGCTTTCGCGCTGCACGAACGAGAGCGCAATCCAGTCGGCATCGATTTCCAACGCACAATCGAGGTCAGCGTGATCTTTTTCGGTGAGCGCGCTCACCGGAAGCAGGGTATCGGGCATGCTGATGCCCTTACGGCTCGCCAAGGCGCCGCCCGTCGCAATTTCAGCGACGATGCGTTCCGGTGAATGGGAGCGCACGCGCATGCGGATCTTGCCATCGTCGAGCAGCAGCAGGTGCCCCGGCTTGACCCCTTCAAAAATCTGCGGGTGCGGCAGGTAAACACGTTCGGACGTGCCAGGGGTTGGATCGGTGTCAAAAATGAAGGTTGCGCGTTCATTGAGAAATACGCGCCCACCATGAAATTCGCCGAGCCGGAACTTGGGCCCTTGCAGATCGCATAATATGCCCACCGGATGGCGGTGCTTGGCGGCAACTTCGCGCACGATAGCCGCATAGGTTTGCGCGGTTGCATGCGAAGAGTGGCTCATATTGATGCGGAACACATCGACGCCGGCGAGAACCAGCCGGTCCACGATCGACGCTTCGGCGGAAGCCGGTCCCATGGTCGCCACGATCTTCACGCGTCGGTTGCGTCTCATGCGTCCTCTGCCATTCTCATTTTCAAAGCCGATCGAACAGGCTCACCGTCGGCTTACCGGCTCTGGGTCCGTCAAGCGCACGGTCCATTCCTGCGCCTGTCCGGTGTCCACTTCGAAAAACCCGGTCGGCTTGTACCCGCGCTTCTCGCAATCATGAACCCCGCGGATGGAAAAGGATTTGTCAGCCGTGCACATCTCGTTTTTCCCAGCCCACTCGCCGCCGCGATCGTAATCGACCGCATGGACGTAGATGAACTGACTCGGCACAGCACCCTTAAGAAGCGTCTCACACGTTTGTGACGCGATGTTCCACCAGCCCTCGGTCGCCCAGCCGTCCTGATCCTGATAGCCAATCGCCACACCGACCCGACTTGGCGTGGAATTGCACAATTTGAGATCGGCCCGCGCCGCAACCATCGACAACGGCATGAGAACAGCACTCAGAAGTACGATCCGGCAGACTTTCGGCATGGAAGGCACACCCGTCGCAAGAACCGGTTGAAGTGGCTGCAGGATTTCGCGCTCCCGCAGCAGAGCACTCCCTCCCTTCACCCCCATGGCGCATGATCAAGGATCAACCAGCAACACGCGGAAATCGTTGACATTGGTTTGGGTCGGTCCGCACGCCAGCAGGTCGCCAAGGGCACGGAAGAAGGCCGTGGAGTCGTTGTTGGCAAGCATTGCGGCAGCATCGAGATTGGCCGCACGTGCGCGCGCCAGAGTATCGGGTGTGACGATCGCCCCGGCCGGATCATCCGGGTTGCCACCACCACCGTCGATTCCATCCGTATCGCCGGCCAGTCCCGAGATGCCGGGCGCCCCGTCGAGACCCAGCGCAACGCCCATCATGTATTCCTGGTTCGGACCGCCTGACCCCGTCCCCGTGACCGTCACCGTAAATTCACCGCCAGATATCAGCGCGACACGCTCCTTGCGCCGCAAAGCGTCCAGCGCCAGCGCGGCATGGAAGCGGCCAACCTCGCGCGCTTCACCTTCGAGCGAATGGCCCAGCGCGTCCACCCGATAGCCGGCTTCGCGCGCGATCTGCGCCGCGGCTTCAATGGAGGCTTTGGGGGCGGCGACAAGTTCGTACCTGGAATTGCGCAACCGTTCGTCCCCCGGCTTCAAGGTCTCATTGCGCGGATCGGAGAGGGCTTTCAGGATCGAGTCGTCGGGGGCAATCGCGTAATTCTGCAACACCGCGCGCGCCTCTGCGAGGGTCGTCGGATCGGGAACTGTGGGACCCGAGCCGATGGCATCAGGATCGTCTCCCGGCACATCGGAAATCGCAAGCGTAATGAGGCGCGCGGGGTAAGCGGCGGCGGCAAGCCTGCCGCCCTTGATGCGCGAGAGGTGTTTTCGCACGCAATTCATTTCGGAAATGCGGGCTCCCGACTTGAGGAGCTGGCGCGTCAACTGGCGCTTGGCCTCAAAGGTTACGCCGTCCACCGGCGCCGACCACAGCGCAGAGGCACCGCCAGACAACAAGCACAACACCAGATCATTGGGCCCGGCGCTCTTTGCAATTTGAACGGCGAGCTGCGCGGATGCGACGCTATTTGCATCGGGTACGGGATGACCGGCCTCGACAACCGGCAGGGTTCGCGTCTCCAGACCGTAGCCGTGACGCGTTGTCACAAAACCGAACAGGCGGTCTGCCTCGCCGCGGGCCGCATAGTGGTTTTCGGTCGCCCGCGCCATCGCCGCCGCCGCCTTGCCTGCCCCAACGACGATAATACGCCCGCCCTCTGGTACCAGCGGCAGCGCCGGGGGGACGCAGACATCCGGGTGCGCAACGGAAACCGCCTTGTCGTACATGGCGCGCAGCAACTGGCGCTGTCGGGCGGTGTCGAGCGTGGCCATCGGGAGGATCCGGTATAAGGAAGGACTTGAACTTTGGTAGGGTTTGCGGGAAGGGCGCGCGAGCGTCAAGCGGCCATCCGTCGCGACGATGGCGCTGGCATGGGCCGGCCCCCACATAGCGTCAAAGCAAAGTGAACGCGACAGGAACGGAGGATAGCGTATGACCAGCCTCGACGACACGACCCGTACCGCTCTGGAAGCGGCCGCTTTCCGCCGACTGGTCGAGCACCTGCGGACACGTGCCGACGTCCAGAACATCGATCTCATGAATCTGGCTGGTTTCTGCCGCAACTGCCTGGCGAACTGGTATCAGGAAGCCGCAAACGCTCGCGGCCTACCCTTGACGAAAGAGCAGGCCCGCGAAATCGTTTATGGGATGCCCTATGCCGAGTGGCAGGCAAAGCATCAGCGCGCAGCGAGCCCAGAGCAATTGGCAGCCTTCGAGCAGGCTCGCCCTAAGGACCATTGAACCGCAGCCCTAACTAAATAGTCAATCGCGAGCGGCAGACCTCGTAGAGCATGAGACCAGTGGCCACGGCCAGATTGAGACTGTCGAGGGTGGGGCGCATGGGGATCTTGACCTTTTGGGTACATGCGCGGGCCAGCTCTGCGCTGAGGCCCGGGCCTTCACTTCCCATCACAACCATGATGGGTTCACGATAGACCTGTGCGCGGAAATCGGTCGTTGCCTCGAGGTGGGTTCCCACGATCTCACCCGGCCAGTTGGTCAACCAGGCCAGGAAGTCTTGCCGGGAGGCGGCTGCGACCGGCACGTTGAAGATTGATCCCATCGTCGCACGCACCGCCTCGCGCGCATACGGGTCACAGCAGGTGCCGACGAGGACAAGCCCCTCCACGCCGACCGCATCTGCGGTGCGGATGATCGTGCCGAGATTGCCTGGATCGCGCACCTCTTCCAAGGCGAGCCAAACCGCCGACTTGGGGATGCTGCGCGGCGGGGGCAACACGCTCCAACGCTGGCGGAAGACCCCCAACATGGATTGCGGATTCTCTTTGGCTGCGAGTTTTTCCAGCACCGCCGCAGACACCTCCAGAATTTCCGCGCCCGCGCGCGCCGCACCCGCAACCAATCCTCTCAACAGGTCAGTTTGGAGTGCGCCGGAACGGTAAACGAGCGTCTCGATCGCAAAGCCGGCGGCCCGGGCGGTCAAGAGAATCGAGGCGCCTTCGGCAACGAATAAACCCGTCTCGCGCCTTGTCTTGCGCTGCTCGAGTGCGCGGATCGCCTTGACGCGCTCATTCGTGAGGCTGGTGATCGATTTGACGCTGGCCGTCATGGGGCGCCCTGGAAGCGAACAAAAAGCGAGGTCGGAACAAGCACACCGCTGCGTGCCCGCAGCGCCAACTCCCCACTATGGAACGAGCCCGCGCGTGCGCCGAGATGCTCGCGCATCGCTTGATCGAACGCCAGAGCGGACGCCCGGATGGCATAGACGGTCAGGATCATCGCGCCGTGTCGGGCGGCGAGAAGCCTGGTGCAATCGGCGAGCAGCGCCGGCAGGTCGGCGAACAAGTTCCACACTTCCCCCTCGGGCCCGCGGCCGAATTTCGGGGGATCGATCAGGATCACATGGTAGGTGCGCTTGCGGCGGACCTCCCGCGCGGCGAACTTGCGCGCATCATCGCAAATCCAGCGGACTTTCGCATGATCCAGTCCCGATGCCGCCTGATTTTCGCGCCCCCACGCGATCGCCTTTTTGGAGGCATCGACGTGGGTAACCTCTGCGCCCGCTGCAGCCGCGAGCAGCGACGCCGCACCGGTGTAGCCAAAAAGATTGAGAACCCTCGGCTGCTCGCCCACCACGATTCCCACACGCTCCAGCATCCAGCTCCAATGGGGGATCTGCTCGGGAAACAGTCCCAGATGCCACAACCCCTGAAGCTTGCAGAGCAACGTGATGTGGAGTGGTTCGGCTTCGCGCGGACCAACGGGCAACCGAACGGGCCAGCTCGGCGGCACCTGACGATCGATGCGCCAGCGGCCCTTCTCTTCATCCTCGCCAGATGCCGAGAAGACGGCGTGGGCCTGGGACCATTCGGCGCGCGGTAAACGCGGCGACCAGAGCGCCTGCGGCTCGGGCCGGTCGACGACGATCGGCCCGAAACGTTCCAGTTTGCGGCCACTGCCCGCGTCCAGCAGCGTGTAATCGCCCACCCCGGCGGTCTCCACAACGTCCAAGGATGGCATGAACCGGGGTGTTGGCACGCGTTTCGGATCCTTCGCACGACAAGGTGTTGGGCCTTCCTTGCGGGTCGTCCCGAGGCTCGCCTAGCATGGCTCATCGCAAATGAGCGAGCCCCTTCCAGCTCGACTACAACCACACAGCCCGGACGCGCTCTGCCGGGACGGTAAACTGAAGCCCTCCCCAGCGGCGATTTGCTGTAGTCGCCATCCTGATGATTCGCGCCTAGCATGGCGAGGCGGGATCTCACGTCCAAACATCCCGATCGACAGGCGGAAAGGTTGCCATGGCCACGACTTCCTACGAATTGAAGTACGGCGAAAATCCCCAGCAACGCGCCATCGTCGTCGTCGACGATGATCATCGGGACCCGCTCGCCATAGGCCGTTTCAAGCTCGTCGACGGGCGCCCCATCACCGAAGAAATTTCCGACATGGGCTGGGTGAACCTGACCGACCTCGATCGGGGTGTGGACGCACTCGCCCGCATCGCTGCGGTCTATGAAGCCAACTTGCGCAAAGTGCCGCATATCACGGTGCTCATGGAACACGGCAATGTTGCGGGAGCCGCCGCCGGCGACAGCGATCAAGTCGTCCTTCATGCCATCAACTCCAATTACCGGGCGGCGTTCGGATCGTTCCTTGTCACCAACACGCCGATATCGCGCATCACCGCGCTGGCCATCCGCGATGCAATGTCGGCGCGCCGACCGTTCGCGGGCATCGCCGCCCCCGACATTGATCGGCCGAGTTCGGTGTTTTTCAAGCGCCGCAAAGGCAAGTGCCACATGCTGATCAATCCCGCTCTCGCCAACGTCGGGATGGCATCGCTCGACTGCGGCGAGATCTCGCGCACCATTCGTGGGGCCACGATCACGCAGACACCCAACCTGTTCGTGCCGAAGTTCCCCAAGACCTGGGAGCCCCGACTCGTCGCCGACATG
>JAKALI010000094.1 GCA_021813195.1 Pseudomonadota bacterium | reverse complement strand
GGGGGACATGCGCACGATCGATCGAGCCGCCAGTGTCTTGGCCCACACTGTGGAGTCGAGAAACATTTCTGCGGGAGGCACGGGTTTATACGGCAGCGCGCCAAACGTCTTTTGCTCTAAGCCCTCGATGCGTGCATCATAGTGCTCGGCAATTTGTTCAAACCGCGCTTTAGCCACCTCGTCGACTTGATAATCTAGAGAAATCGCTGCCTCGCCCATGTAATCGAAGAGCGTTTCCAAGCGCTCGTGATAAAGCGGCAGCCAATGCTCTTGGCCCTGGTAGCGCCGCCCGGAGCTGACCGCTTCATAAAGAGGATCATCGCCAGTGGCTCCGCCGAACAGTTCCACGTAACGGCGGCGGAAGTGCGCGATGGCCTCGTCTCCGAAGGCAACTTCTGAAACAGGCATCAGAGCGATTCGAGCGACCGGCTTCAAGGTGCGCTGGGTTTCGATATCGAAGGACTTTATGCTCTCCAGCGTATCGCCGAAGAAATCCAGCCGTACTGGTGTGCTGCGACCCGGCGAGAAGAGGTCCAAAATTCCCCCGCGCACGGCGAATTCGCCTGGCTCCATCACCGTCGATGACCGGTTGTAACCGATGAGCTGAAGGCGGTGGGCAAGCGCCCCCATATCGATGCGCTGGCCGGCGGCCAGGATTTTCGTCGTGGCGCGCAGAAAATTGCGCGGCGGCAATTTCTGGATGACCGAATTGACTGTCGCCAGCACGACGGTGGGCTCGGGGGCACCCCGGTCCGTGCTTGGGCGCTCCTTGGCCGATATATGGGCTAGTCGCGCCATTGTCGTAATCCGGCGCGCGACGATGTCGGCGTTGGGGCCGACACGATCGTAGGGCACCGTATCCCAGGCAGGAAATGACAGCACCCGAATTTCTGGCGCGAAAAATTTGAGCGAATGTTCAATCTCGACGAGTCGGCGGTCGTCGCGTGCGATGTGGAGATGCAGGCCCGCTGCGCCGTCGCTCTGGGCCGCGCCGGAGTCGGCCTCGTTGACGAGCGCTGCCAGTGCCAGAGCGTCAAGCCCCTCCGGCAGCCCGCAGAACAGTCTGGATTGGGCTGTGCTCATTCAACTGCGCTTAAAACTTGAGAGAATTCGCCGGTCATCGCCGCTCATGTCTCGAGTCGTGAAAATCGCGAACAGCGGCTACAATGTCGCCGAACTCGCAATCGATAATAGGGTCAGTTCCCATAAGCCAACGTTGCAGACGTGGTTCATCGGCGGCGAGAAACGCCTCGAACCGCGCAAGGTCGGCTTCGCTCATCAACCCAACGCGCGCGCTCGCGTAGTCGCCGATCAGCACGTCGAGTTCTTTCGTGCCTCGATGGCTGGCCCGCCACAATGCGCGTCGGCGGCGGATGTCGAGCATGTCGATATTGGGCGCAGTCATCAGAAGAAACCGAAGAAGCCCGCAGCGGGTGCTACGGGTCGAGGTTGGCGATCTAGGGTGGGTAACGTCGCCACTGCTATAGCCTCAGGGAGGGCTTCCGGCTAGATGGTCGCGGTGCCGGCCGCCGGCCATCCTCGGCTGTGCGGCATCGTGCTACGCGGCAGGCCTGTGGGCATCCGCGATGGCGAGAGCTGTGGGCTGGCGCCAATGTTCCGCGATCGCCCGCTCGAAGAGTAAGCGCCGCAATGAGACCCGACGAGTTGTCGCCGCTGTTTGCGCCGGTCGAGACGTTGAAAGGCGTCGGACCGCGCATGGCGGCTCTCTACCATAAGGCGCTGCGGCTACCGGCGGGTGTGAAAGCCGCCCGCGTGCTGGATTTGCTGTGGCATTTGCCGACGGGCGTCATCGACCGACGCGCGCAGCCGCGAATCGCCGATGCCGTGCCGGGGACGATAGCCACCTTGCGGGTGCGCATCCTCAAGCACAAAGCGCCGCCGCGCGGCAACACCAGGGCGCCCTACAAAATCACTGCCGAAGACGACAGCGGTCGTCTCGAGATCGTCTTCTTTCGCGCGGAGCCGAACTACGTCAAACGTCAGCTGCCTGAAGGCGAGGTGCGAATCGTATCGGGACGAATCGAGCGCTACGGCGAGACGGTGCAGATGGCGCATCCCGACTATATCGTGGCCGAAGGCGATGCGAACGATTTGCCGCTCCTGGAACCGGTCTATGGATTGACTGCGGGACTGCTATCGAAGTCGGTTGTCAAGGCCATGCGCCAGGCCTTGCTGCGTCTGCCGCACGTGCCGGAATGGCAGGACGAGGCGTGGCTGGCGGCACGGGGGTGGCCGTCCTTCGATGACGCGTTGCGGCGCCTGCATGAGCCGCAAGATCCGCTCGAAATCTCGCCTCTGGGTGCGCCATGGCAGCGGCTCGCGTTCGACGAGGTGCTCGCCAACCAGTTGGCGCTTGCTCTCGTACGTCAAAGTTTTAAATCGCAGCGCGGGCGCGTGATCGTCGGGGATGGGCGCATTCGCGCCCGTATTGCAGATGCTCTACCTTTCGCGCTCACCGCGTCGCAGCGCAAGGCGGTCCAAGACATCGCCGCCGACATGGCCGAGCCCAAACGCATGTTGCGTCTTCTGCAAGGCGATGTGGGCTCCGGTAAAACGATCGTCGCCCTGTTCGCGATGGCAATCGCGGTCGAAGCCGGCTTCCAGGCCGCCTTCATGGCGCCGACG
The DNA here is from genome assembly GCA_021813195.1 of Pseudomonadota bacterium. Next base: position 7,570 of record JAKALI010000094.1, on the reverse strand, counting down.
GAGGTTCTGGCTCGTCAGCACATGGAGACAATCGCACCTTTGGCTGCGGCGGCTGGTGTGCGCCTTGCGGTGCTCACTTCGCGCGAGAAGGGCAAGGCGCGCGAGAATATCTTGGCGGACCTGGCGCGCGGTGAAATCGACATCTTGATCGGCACCCACGCCGTATTTCAAGAGGACGTGCGCTTTCGGGACCTAGCATTCGCCGTCATCGACGAGCAGCATCGCTTCGGTGTGCATCAGCGGCTGGCCCTGCAAACGAAGGGTGGGGCAGGCGGCGCAGACATGCTCGTTATGACGGCGACGCCCATCCCGCGCACGCTGCTCATGACGCATTATGGCGATCTTGATGCCTCACGCCTGACGGAGAAGCCTGCGGGCCGCAAGCCCATCGTCACGACCGCCACGGCGATCGACCGCATCGAGGAGGTCATCAGCGGGCTGAAACGTGCGCTGGCACAGGGTGCACAGGTCTATTGGGTCTGCCCGCTGATCGAAAGCTCGGAGAGGTCGGAACTGGCGGCGGCAGAGGAACGCCATGCGCACTTGAAGCAAATCTTTGGCGATACGGTCGGGCTGCTGCATGGAGCGATGAGTCCTGCGGCCAAAGATGCGACGATGGAAGCGTTCGCTGCAAACCGGCTGCAGGTTCTTGTTGCCACGACCGTCATCGAAGTGGGGGTCAACGTCCCCAACGCGACGATTATGGTCATCGAGCATGCCGAACGCTTCGGGCTGGCCCAACTCCATCAGTTACGCGGGCGTGTGGGACGTGGGGACCGACAGTCCTACTGCATCCTTCTCTACAAGGCGCCGCTCGGCGAGACCGCTGAGGAGCGCTTGAAGATCATGCGCGAGACGGAGGACGGCTTCCTCATCGCCGAAAAGGATCTGGAGCTGCGTGGCGGGGGGGAGGTACTCGGTGCCCGACAGAGCGGAATGCCCGAGTTCCGCGTCGCCGAAGTTCCCAATCTGGCGACGCTGGTGGCCGCGGCGCGCGATGATGCCCGCCTGATCCTTGAGCGTGATCCGTCCCTGGTGAGCGCGCGCGGCCGCGCGCTGCGCTCGCTGCTCTACCTTTTCGAGTGCGATGAGGCCGTGCGCCTTTTCCGCGCGGCGTGAAACGTCGTCGATGAATGGGACAGGTCAGCCCTGCCAAGTCCTGACGTCCACGAAATGGCCTTCAATGGCCGCGGCGGCGGCCATGATGGGCGACACCAGATGCGTGCGGCCCTTGTAGCCCTGCCGCCCCTCGAAGTTGCGATTCGAGGTCGAGGCGCAACGTTGACCGGGTTTCAGTTGGTCCGGGTTCATGCCGAGGCACATCGAGCAGCCCGGCTCGCGCCACTCAAAGCCCGCGGCCTTGAAGATCTTATCGAGGCCTTCCGCTTCCGCCTGCTGTTTGACCAGTCCCGAACCAGGTACGATCATCGCATACGCCAGACGCGACGAGATCTTTTTGCCCTCAACGATCCTGGCAACCGCGCGCAAGTCTTCGATGCGCCCGTTGGTGCACGAGCCGATCCACACCACGTCGAGCGGAATGTCGGTCATCTTGGTGCCGGGCGTCAGCCCCATGTACTCGAGCGCGCGCACCATGGACGCGCGTTTGTTCTCGTTTTCAACCTTCGCAGGATCGGGAACCACCCCGGTGATGGCGACGACATCCTCGGGGCTTGTGCCCCACGATACGATGGGTGGCAGTTTGGCGGCGTCGAGACGCACTTCACGGTCGAAGTGCGCGTTGTCGTCGGAGCGCAGCGTCTCCCAATACCGCATCGCCATGTCCCAGGCTGCGCCTTTGGGCGCGCGCGGGCGATCCTTGATAAAGGCGAAGGTTTTCTCGTCGGGTGCAATCATGCCGGCGCGTGCGCCGCCCTCGATCGACATGTTGCACACGGTCATGCGCCCCTCCATGGAGAGCGCGCGGATCGCTTCGCCCGCATACTCGATGACGGATCCGGTGCCGCCGGCCGTTCCGATCTCGCCGATGATGGCGAGGATGATGTCCTTGGCACCCACCCCGTGCGGCGCCACGCCATCAACCGTGATGCGCATGTTCTTGGCTTTTTTCTGGATCAGGGTTTGCGTGGCGAGCACATGCTCGACCTCGGACGTGCCGATGCCGTGCGCTAGCGCGCCGAACGCACCGTGTGTTGAGGTGTGGCTGTCGCCGCAGACGATGGTCGTCCCGGGAAGCGTGAAGCCTTGCTCAGGCCCCACGACGTGGACGATGCCCTGGCGCTTGTCCAACTCGTTGAAGTATTCAACGCCGAAATCGCGAGCGTTTCTGGCCAGTGTCTCGACCTGGATGCGGCTTTCTTCGTCATCGATGCCATTCGAGCGATCGGTCGTGGGCACGTTGTGATCGACCACGGCGAGTGTCTTGTCGGGCGCCCGCACCTTGCGGCCGGCCATGCGCAGGCCCTCGAATGCCTGCGGGCTCGTGACCTCATGGACCAGATGACGGTCGATGTAGATGAGACAGGTGCCGTCCGGCTGGCGGTCGACGACGTGATCGTCGAAAATCTTATCGTACAGGGTCTTGGGAGCCGTTTCAGCCATGGCGCGCGTCGAGCCTTCGCGAGGTTGGTGGATGTCGGGAAGCCCTTTAGATAGCCATTGACCGGTGACGTTGCAAATCAGCTTCCCTCGAAGGGCCGATAAGTCGCGGGGCGAAAGACGTGGGTTCCGGTGGGCGACCTGACAAAAAAGAAGCCGAGCACGAGGCTCGGCTTAAGAAGGTTCATCCGATCCGAAAGACCGAGGCTCGAACAGGCGGTGGCAATTGGCCTGCCCAACCCCGCACCGGATGGCACAGTGTACGTCCGGTGCTTTGGATGGATCTCACCTCTTGCGAGGCGATGCGCTCTCAATAGGTCAGCTGGCGGGCCTTGGAAACCAGAAAATCTCGCAAGACCTGAACTTTCTTCGAAGTCTTCAATTCCTCTGGATAAACGAACAGGATCGGCAGGGATGGCTTTTCGATGTCAAGCTTGGTCAACACATGCACAAGATCCGTCTCATGTTCCGTCATGTAATCGGGAATCATGCCGATCCCCGCGCCGGCTAAAATCGCATACTTGATGGCGACGACGCTGTTGACCGTTAAAGCCGGGGTCCGCGGTTCGCGGCCCTCCCGCCCCACGGTCTCGAGCCACGTGATGGCTGGCAAATGCTGGGATGGTTGACCCGAGTAGGAAATGATTCGGTGGCCCTGATCGAGTTCCGCGAGGGTTTGAGGGGCTCCGAACCGGCGCACGTAGTGGGTTGAGGCCATGGCGCGCACTTTGGCCGTGAAGAGCGGCCGGCGAATGAGTTCCGGCTGTTCGGGCTCTCGGGTCCAGATGGCAACGTCGGCTTCGCGCATCGCGATGTCGATTTGCCCGTCGTCGAGCAGCAGATCGACCCGGATGTCCGGGTACAGATCCAGGAATTCACACATCTGCCGCGTCACCCAGACGGATCCCAGGCCGACCGGTGCGGCCACGCGCAATTCCCCAGATGGCTTTGTTTTCGAATCGCTGATGAGCAGGGCGGCCGTTTGCAGCTTGGTCATCACGTCGCTGACGGTCCGAAAGAGTAACTCGCCAGGCTCAGTGAGGACCAGCCCGCGGGCATGGCGGTGGAAGAGGACGACCTTCAGTTCTTTCTCAAGCGCTGAGACTTGGCGTGACACGGCGCTTTGGCTCATGTTGAGGACCTCGCCGGCGTGGGTAAAGCTGCCCGCGGCGGCCGACGCGTGAAAGATCCTGAGCTTGTCCCAATCCATTCCGGCACCTGTCGTGCTGACGAGGCGGATGCGATCCTGTCAGTGCGGCCGGACTGTAGCGCGCGGCTTGGGGCGCGCAACAATCCTGTTGGGTGGCATTGCAGCAGGTGCTATGTGCCCATACCTCTGGACGGGATCTGTCGTCTGGCTGCCACAAGGCGGCAGATTGTGCCGGAAAACTGAACCATGCTTTGGACGTCGTGTCCCAGGGAGCCATGAACCATGTCCGTTTCCATCCGCGTCCTTGCCATTCTTCCGGCGATTTTGTTGCTCGGAGCCTGCGATGGCAGTCCGGGCGCCAAGGCGCCGGAGCGGCTGTGGGAAACTTCGGGCTTCAAAGGTCCTGAGTCGGCCCTGTTCGATTCATCTGCTGGCGTCGTCTACGTCAGCAACGTCAACGGCGAACCGACCGGAAAGGATGGCAACGGCTTCATCTCTAAAGTTGCGCCCGACGGCAAAATCGTGGTCCTCGAATGGGTCAGCGGGCTTGATGCACCCAAAGGTCTCGCGCAAGCAGGCGGCAAACTTTACGTCTCTGATATCGACCAGCTGGTCGAAATTGACGTGGCGACGGGCAGCATCGGCAACCGTTATGCAGCAGCTGGCGCCAAGTTTCTGAATGACGTGGCGGCGGATGCAGCGGGCAATATTTACGTCAGCGACATGGCGACGGATACGATCTGGCGGCTGTCCGGCGGCAAGTTCGAGGTTTGGCTGCAGGATAACAAATTGCAGAACCCCAATGGGCTGCTCGTTGAAGGCGATCGGCTTATCGTTGGTGCCTGGGGGGTGATGACGGATGGCTTTGCAACCAAGGTTCCGGGCCACTTGTTAACGGCGTCGCTTGCCGACAAGTCGATTGCGCCCTTGGGTGACGGCACGCCGGTCGGAAATCTCGATGGTGTTGAGCCCTTGGGCGCTGGGGTTTATCTGGTAACGGACTGGATGGCTGGCAAAGTCCTGCGCATCGATTCAAGCGGCAAATCGCAGACGCTGTTGGAGCTGGAACAGGGGGCGGCCGATCTCGGCTTCGATCCCAAGTCCCGCACGGCATTCATCCCGCAGATGATGAAGGGGGTGCTGTACGGTTATCGCATCCCATAAGAACTTCGGGCGATCGGATTGTGAGGGCCTCGGGGTCGGGCGGCCGGCGCGCGAGAACCGGGGCTTTGCGCGCCGGACGCTCGAGCGCGTGCTCGCGGCCCGCGCAAGTTCGAGAGGGCATCGATCTGTGATGTGACCGTTTGCCCGACCCGAACACGTGTGTCATCATAGTTGATAGTTGCATGGATCGTCCGCTCGCTTCGCAACCCGAGCCGGGTGATTGGGACTTCTGCGTTCGATCTGCAAGGCGGCGTGGGGAGACGCTCGTGCTGGGGCCTTCGGCTCGTCTCACATCGTGTGGCATCCGCAGTGTGGCGAGTGATCGCGCCGCGCTCGCGGACCTTGTTGCGGAATTGAAGCATGGGTTGGGCGATCAGCAGTTTCAGCATTTGCTCGTATTCTTCTCCTCCGACTACGACGCGGAGCAATTGACTTCAGCGTTGATGTTCGCATTTCCCGACACACCCATTTCGGGATGCTCGACAGCCGGGGAGATAACGCCAGGCGGTATGGCGGATAGTGGCGTGCTCCTTATTGCATTTCCACTGTGCGGCTTCACGGTTCACTCCGGCATCGTGGAGGACATCTCAGCATTCGGCGTTGAGCGTGCGACCGAACTGGCGCGAAGTATGAAAACCCGCCTTGGCTATGGCGCCTCCCGCCATGACGGTTTGGCGGCCTTCGCTCTAATGCTCGTCGATGGTCTCTCCAATGTCGAGGAGTCGATCGTTGCCGCAGTACACTGGGCCATCGAGCATGTGCCGCTCGTTGGCGGTTCGGCGGGGGATGGTCTCACGTTTCGCGGAACGACGCTCGTGCATCACGGCCGCGTTTATACCGATGCGGCTGTGCTACTCGTCGTGGAGACCGACGTCCCGTTCCGCGTTTTCAAGATGCAGAATTTCGAGCCGACGGAGACCAAGCTCGTTGTCACGGCAGCCGACACCGAACGGCGGATTGTTTACGAACTGAATGCTGAGCCGGCCGCGCGCGAGTACGCCGCGGCGATCGGACTTTTGCCGGATGATCTCGGCCCCTTCAGCTTCGCAGCGCACCCGCTCGTGGTCAAAGTCGGCGGCAACTACTTTTGTCGCTCGATCCGTAACGTCAACCCCGACGGCAGCCTGACATTTTTTTGCGCGATCGACGAGGGGCTCGTCTTCACGGTGGCGCGTCCTCAAGAAATGCTCGGTGCGACCGAGGCAGCACTCCGCGATATCGCACGCGAATTAGGAGACATTGATCTCGTGATCGGGTTCGATTGCGTGCTGCGGCGCCTGGATGCAGAGAACCGGCAGGTCCGTCATCAGCTGGATGAAATTTATCGCCGACATCGTGTGGTCGGGTTTCACACCTATGGCGAGCAGTACAACGCCATGCATCTCAATCAGACCCTGACCGGCGTGGCCTTCAGTAGCAGGGATCGCTCGCACCGATGACACCGACGGACGCCACGACTTCGCTTCCAGAAGGTTTAGATCTGACGCGGGTTGAACTGCAGCGTCAGGTTGAGAAGCTGACCCGGATCAATTGCGCGCTCGTGCAGCGTGTTGAGCGGTCGATGGATCAACAGGCCAATGCCTACTCGCTGTTTCAGACCGCGATCGGGCTGGAAAGTCTGGTGCGCATTCGCACCGAAGAATTGAACCAGGCCTTGCATCGGCTGGCGCTGGCGAATTCGGAACTCGTGGTGGCGCGCGATGCGGCCGAACGCGCCAATCGTTTCAAGACGCGCTTTTTCACCGCAGTCGGCCATGATCTTTTACAGCCCCTGCATGCGGCTCGCCTGACGCTGTCGGCCATGATGGATGGTCCGATGGAGGCTCAGCAGCTGCATCTCTCGAGCCAAATCGACAATGCGCTGTCGACGATTGAGGAGCTGCTCAGGACGATCCTTGACTTGTCCAAACTTGAGGCTGGGGAAAAGCCGCCGACAATCCAGCCCATCGATATCGAGGAATTGTTTTCGGGCATCACGCAAGATCTTGCTCCGATCGCCCGCGCGAAGGGCCTGAAGCTGCAATATCGTCGGACAAGCTATCTTGTGCATTCCGACGTCCTTATGCTGCGGCGGATCATTCAGAACCTCGTGGCCAACGCGGTGCACTACTCGCGGGAAGGAAGAGTGCTGCTTGCCGGCCGCCGACGCGGGGACATGTTCCGCATCGAAGTTTGGGACACGGGACCTGGAATATCCGCCACGGAACAGAAACGTATTTTTGACGAGTTCCAGCGCGGGGCGGCCTCAGAAACAAGTCGCGTTGCAGGCTTTGGGCTCGGATTGTCGATTGTCCAGCGCATGTCAGAAGCCCTCGGTCATCCGCTTGCGCTGTGCTCCCGTGAAAATTTGGGTTCTTGCTTCAGCGTGTCCGTGCCGATTTGCGGCCTGCGCTCGACGGCCACGCCACCGCTGACGCGCCAGGCCCCCATCATCGGACCGCCCGCGCAACGCGTGCTCGTCATCGAGAACGAGCCGGCCGTCGTCGAGGCCATGAAGTCCCTGCTGACGCGATGGGGTTGCGAGGTTCGCACGGTCGTTGATCTGCCAGAACTCGAACGCTTGAAAAATGACGAGCCAGGATTTTTACCCGACGTCATCCTTGCGGATTATCACCTGAATTCCGGAATCACCGGCGTCGAACTTGTAAGCCGGCTCCGGGCCATGCTCGGGGTCGACGTGCCCGCGATTGTGATTTC
>JAKALI010000093.1 GCA_021813195.1 Pseudomonadota bacterium | reverse complement strand
AACTCCGGCACACCCGCTTTGTGCACGGCCTCCCAGACCTCACGCAACTTTGCGCGCGCCGCCGCACGGCTGCCTTCAGCCAAACCCGCAGCTAAAGCCGTTGCGTTGATGGCGCCGGCGCTGGCGGCGCTGATCCAGGAGAAGGTGAGTGTCTCGTCCTCAAGCAGACGATCGAGCACGCCCCAGGTGAACGCGCCATGCGTCCCCCCACCCTGAAGGGCCAGATTGATCTTCGATTTGCGACGGAACATGGTTCTGCGCAGCTGCCCTCTGACGTCGTGCGATCATAGCCCGCAATGCGAGCTCCCGCATCATCCGCTCGTGGGCTGACCGAATGATGTCAGCGCATCGATATGCACGACACTCGGCAACCCTGCGATGGAGCCGATACGCGTCGAAACGCCGAAAACACGGCCAATTTCAGCTTCGGTCAAAACGTCGCGTGTCTTTCCAGACGCAGCCACTGACCCATTATTGAGCAGAACGATGCGGGGACAAAACCGCAGCGCTGACGAGAGATCGTGCAGGGCGATGAGGACCGTGCGTCCTTGAGCGGCAACGTGCCGAAATGTTTCAAACAGCGCGAGGGAATGGGCGGGATCAAGCCCGGCCGTCGGTTCGTCGGCGAGGATGATGTCCGCATTCTGGGCAAGCGCTCGTGCGATGAGCACGCGTGCCCGCTCTCCGCCCGACAATTCAGAGACGAGCCGGCCTGACAGTGACGTCGTGTCGGTCAGCGTCATCGCCTCGGTGACGTGGGCGTCGTCTTGCCGGCTCAAACGATCCGCAGATGCGGCCCCGTGAGGCAGACGCCCAAGGGCCACCACTGTCTCCACGCGCAGCGGCCAATGCACCGTGCGATCCTGCGGCACGTAAGCCAAGCGTTGCGCGATTTGCTTCGGCGTGAGGCGGCTCAGCGCCGTGCCGTCGATGCGGATGTCACCATTCGTAACGCGCCTGAGCCCAGCGATCGCCGCAAGCAGTGAGGACTTGCCGGCGCCATTTGGGCCCGCGATCGCCACGATATCGCCAGCGTCGGCGGTGAGCGCGACCCTCTCCAAGACGACGCGGGCGCCGAGTTGGAGGGTGACGTGGTCGACTTCGATGCGAGCGGGCAATGCGCTCATGGCGCCAACTCCGTGCGCGTCTTCAGCACCAGCCACAGGAAGAACGGTGCACCGATTAAAGCCGTCAATACACCAAGCCGGAGATCGCCGAGCGGGGACATCAGCCGCAGAGCGACATCCGCGAGGAGTACGAGGGCGGCACCGGCAAGAAAACTCGGTATCAGCAACCGGCTTGGCTCATAGCCTACCCAGGGGCGCAACAGGTGCGGGACGACGAGACCGACGAAGGCGATCGACCCGCAGACGGCCGTGGCCGCGCCAACGGAAAGAGCCGTGCCGGCGATGACGCGCCAGCGTAGAGCCGCAAGATCGACGCCGAGATTCTGCGCGACGGCTTCCCCCAGCGAGAGGCCGTCAAGACTGCGCGCGGTTGCCAGCAGCAGGGTTGAGCCGATGACGATCAAGGGTGCCGCCATCCACACGTGTAGGAGGCTGCGGTCGGTCAGCGAGCCCATGAGCCAGTAGAGCATCTCGGAAGCCGCAAACGGGTTGGGCGCCAAGTTCAAGGCGAGCGCCGTCAGCGCCGCTGCGAGGCTCGAGACGGCCACTCCTGCCAAGATCAGCGTGACGGCTCCGGTACGCCGCCCCGCGAGGGCCGTCAGCAGTGCAGTCGCCACCCCCGCTCCCATTAGTCCCGCAAGCGGGAGGGCAAGGGCGAGCGTCGAGGCGATGCCGCTGTGGATCGAAATAACCGCGCCAAGCGCTGCCCCGCCGGAAATGCCCATGATGCCGGGTTCGGCGAGCGGATTGCGCAAATAACCTTGCAGCACGGCTCCGGACAAACCCAGTGCGCCACCTACCAGCAGGCCAAGGACCGCGCGTGGTAGGCGAACCTCGAGCAGTATGGTGGACCACGCGTCGGCAGGCGCGGTGATCACCAAGCCATCGGCCCCGGTGGCGAGCGCCAGCGCTAATGCAGCCAACATCAGCGTTGCAAGCCCGGCCACCATGATCGGCTGCCGGATGACGTGGTTTCGCGATTGAGCTGGGCTCATGGGGTCGTGACCTGCCGGGCAACCCGAGCGTGTTGGGAGGCCAGCCGTTCGACCGCGTCCGCGATGCTCGGTGTGCCGCATAGCCACTCGCGCATGGGCACATGGAGAACGGGCCGGTTGCTTTGGAGGGCGCGAAACGCGGGGTGACGCAAGTTGTCGGCTAGAACCGTGCGGAAATCGTCGGGCGAATTGGCAAGCACGATGACGTCGGGCGGGTGCGCGATCAGGCTTTCCAGCGGCAGGCGACCGGTCCGGCCGCGCGGGAGCGATGCGGCCAGATTGTCGAAGCCTGCAGCATGAAAGACCTCGTCAACCAGGCTGCCTGGTCCTGCGGCAAGGCTGTTGACCTGCATCGCAACGGCGCGCGGGCGCGGCGCGCTCGGGAGACGGGAGCGCACGTTGGCGAGCCTCTGGTCGAATTCTCTGACGAGATGTTCGCCATGGCGCTCCGAACCGGTGAGATTGGCGAGGTGGCGCACGAGGCTGCGAATGTCCGCGAATGTCGAGGCCATCGGCACGATCTCGACTCGTCTGCCCAATCGGCGCAAGAGATCGACAGTCGCCGTCGCCGACCATTCGCTGGCGAGCACGAGATCCGGATTGAGCGCCAAGACCTGTTCGGCGTTGGCCTGAACGCCAGGAATTCCACTCGCCTGTCGGTGGACCATCGACATAGAAGGATCATGGGCGAGGAAGCTCAAGCCCGCGATGCGCTCGCGCGCGACAAGATCGATGAGGATCTGGTCGATACATAAGTTGAGAGACACAATGCGCTGCGGGGGCGGGAAGACGGGGGCACTCTCCGCCGCCACAGCAGTCTGAACCGACACGAGGGCAAAGACCCCGGCGGCAAAGGCCGCCAGGGTCCGCACAGCGTGACCAGCGCAGATCGGGAGATGGGCCGTCACGGTGTCCCCTGTCGTTCTGGTGTGTGCATCATCGACCTTGCGACCACGCAATGCTGGCGGGCTCTTCGTACGTGAGGCGCAAGCCGGCATAAGCAGCAATGTCGGCCGTCTCGAAGCCGAAGACGTCCTGGTAGTCCTCGTTCAGCAAATTCTCGACACGACCGAAAATCTCCACGCCCGGCATCATTTTGTAGGACGCGGCGACATTGACCAGCCAATACTCGTCGAGCGTAACCCGCTGCGAGCCAAAGAAGACCGGTGGGGGAGCGTTGAAGAAGGCCACATCGGCCATCTCGCCATTGTAGATGGCGCCGACATTCAAATTGCCCCGGCCGCGATCGAAGGCATAATTCACATCGAACCGAGCGGCGTGCTCCGGCCGGCGAACCTCGGCTAGGCCTGTCGGATCGCTCGCATCGAGCCACGTGTAAGCGGCACCCACCACAAGACCTGGCACCACCTCCATCCGGCCCGCGACTTCGATGCCGCGGCGCTCGCTATCGTCGGTGAGATTGATGAGCGAATTGCCGAAGCCGACGATCTCATTCTTTAAGTCGGCCGCAAAGTAGGTCACGTCGACCACGGCTGTTCCGCGGAGCAGCGTGAACTCAACGCCTGCGTCCCAGCCGAAGCTTTCCTCCGGCACAAGATTGGGATTGCCGACAAAAAGGCCGAGGATGGCCCCAAATTGCTCGAACATGCCAGGAAGTGCGACGGCTGTTCCGACACTCGCGTGCGGGCGAAGTCCGAGTTCGCGCACATCGATTGAAAGACCCGTCTTCCAGGTTGTGAAATCGGCGAACGTGTCATTGTCCTCGTGTCGGACACTGGCGATGGGGAAGAAGCGATCAAACATTTCAGCGCGCCATTCAGCCGCGTAGGCGAGACGTTCGCGCTCCCGTTCCAGGCCATCCGTAAAGAACGGGATGCTGGGCGTGAAGGTCTCTCGTTCGGTCTCGACGAGCCCGCTGACGATGTGGCGGAAATCCTCGGTCCCCAGCCGCGCCGTCGCCAGATAATTGAACCGAACACGATCGTTGTCATAGCGCGTCGTGCTGAATGCGTCTTCCGAGGTGGTCGTCGTTTGATTGAAATTGCCGCCGACCTGGTGCGTCAGAGCGCCACCCAGCATCTCCCAGGTTAATTTCGCGCCGCCAAGCCAAATCGTCGAGTCGGCGACGTTTTCAGCGTCCGTCGGCTTGATCAATTGTCCGGGTGGCGCAAAAAAATCGAAGGCATCGAAGTCCGCGCGCGTTGCAGATCGGCGTAAATTCATATCCACGCTCAATCCCTCGGCGATTGCAGCGCCCGAGCGCAGATTGAAGGTGCTGCGCTGCCAAGCGTCGTCTTCATTGCCCTGTTCAGAGATGTTGAATCCGTCGGCCTCGCGATAACTGAGGTTAGCGGCGATGTAGCCGCGATCGTTGCCGGCGGACACTCCGCCCGAGACATGACGCGTGCCAAAGCTGCCGCCTTCGCTGTTGGCACGAAAGGTCAGAGGCCCTTTGCCGCCACGCGTAATGATGTTGATGACGCCGCCGATAGCTCGGGAGCCGTAAAGCCCGCTTTGGACGCCGCGCAGAACCTCGATCCGCTCGATTTCGTCGGCCGACAGGTTTGAGAAGTCGAATTCGCCAGAGTTGGTGTCGTTGGCCTCTACGCCATCAATCAACACGAGCGTATGGTTGCCCTCAGCGCCGCGAATGCGCACCTGTGTGAGGTTGGCTGGACCGCCACTCGCAGAGACAGCAACGCCCGGCAGGCTACGCAGCGCGTCAGCGGCGTTTCGAATCTGGCGCGCGCGCAACTCTGCGCCCGTCACCACGCTCACGGGGGTCGCGATCTTGCGCGTCTCAACGCCCGATACGTTCACCGTGCCAGCGCTGTCTGAAGGCACGGGGGCGCCATCTGAGTCCGTGGCATCCGGCGCAACAGGCACTGGCACGCCGCCGGCAACGGCACCCCCTTGTGCGCTCCCGGCTGGCGTTGAGGCCGGCGCGGGCTGCGGCGTTTCAGTTACCGTTGGTGAGGTCGCTTTCGGGGCTTTGACGCGCGATTTAGGCTTGGCCTCGAGCGTGGCGCCTTCGACGACGATCGGCGGCAGTTCGGTCGCTTGGGCCATTTGCGTCGTCGTCTGGGCCGCCGCGGGCGCGATCCCGGCCGTCGTCATCAGCACGGCGGCGAGTGCAGACGGACTGGTGGTCAATCGTGGATTTCGGCATATCATTTTTCGTCCCCCGAGAGGCTTGGCTTGGGGGAGCAGAACGTCATTGCGGCAGCACGTGTGACGGGCCCAAACCGCGACCGATCCCGACAGATCGTACGCGTTGAGGTCCTTCAAAAAATCCAATGGAGATTGGTTATCCCGCCCATGCCTGACGTCGCTCCCTTCCGGTTCAACATCAGCCGCCACTACGGGTATTCCGCTCCTTCGCGCGCCCCGCACGAGGGATGGGCAGCGTGCACAGGCAGGTCTCCTGGCTCGCGGCTCGAACGCTTCACTCCGGCCTTCCCGACGGACGCGGCCCTTGTGGGGGCCAGCCGATGTCAGTGGCATGGGTGGAGAAAGCTTGCCGCCTACAGTTGCGGGGGCAGCCGCGGATTTGGATCGTTGCGGATCCGTACCGCGTTCCCATTTTCACGCGCAGGATCTGACCCTGCACGAACCTATGCGAATTCAGAATGCGGCAGCGGGTGTGGACTTGTCAAGTCATGTGGGTCGAGCGGGGAACGTGCGTGTGTCTGCTGCGTGCTCCCGAGCGCTCGAGGTCATTTGTGCGGTCAGCTTTCGCGGAAGGCGCGCGACATCGTGTCGGTCAGCGGCTTCAAAAGATAGCTCAGGATCGAGCGGGAGGCCGTTTCGATGAACACCTCCGCCGGCATGCCCGGCACCAGTTTGTGCGAACGCCCAAGGCGGGCAATTTCCTGCGGCGCAATTTCGATCTGAGCCGTGAAATAGGTGTGGCCTTGCTCGTCGGTCAGTTCGGCCGGCGAAACCTTGACCACGCGCCCCTCGATGCGCGGCGTGGTGTGGGAGTCGAAGGCGGGGAAGCGCACGTTAGCCGGCAGTCCAGCACGAACTTTGTCGATCGACTGTGGTGTCAGGCGCGCTTCGATGAGAAGTTTGCCATCCTCCGGAATGATCTGGAGGATGGGTGTGGCCGCAGTCAGCACGCCGCCTTCGGTGTGGATTTTAAGGCCGTGGACAAAGCCGCTCACGGGCGCGCGGATCTCGGTGCGCTCGGCGCGATCTCGAACGGCTTGAAAGGTTTCCAGCTGCTCGCCGAGTTGCGCTTCGACACGCCGGAGTTCGTCGGTAACTTCGGAAAGGTAGTCCTTGCGGGTCTGCGCGATTTGCAACTCGGTCTCGCCGATCGCGTTGTTGATTTTCGCGATCTCGGCATCGAGCCGGCCGATCTCACCTTCGAGTCGCGCCGATTCCCGCTGGAGAGGGGCCACGCGCTGTTGGTTGACATAACCCTTGTCGAACAGGGGCAGGACCGAGGACAGCTCGCGGGCATTGATCTCAGCCTGTTTCACCGTTGCCGCGCGCTGGCTGTTCAGCCCGCGAATGGCGTCTTGAAGCTGCACGAGACGTTGCTTGAGAACGGACTGTCGGCCCTCCTCGCGTGTGCGCCGTGCATTGAAGAGATTCGTTTGGGCCGCGAGGATTTTCGCAATCTCTGGGTCGCTCGCGTCGGCATCAGGTGGGGATGAGAACACGGCCAGTCCATCACGTTCGGCCTCGAGCCGAGCCTTCTGGATCTTCAAATCGAGGACGCGCAGACGGGTTACGCCTAGGCTGGCCTGCACCTGTGCGGCATCGATCGTGATGAGGACGTCACCAGCTTTGACTCGATCGCCGTTCTTGACGTGGATCGCCGATACGATGCCGCCATCGAGATGCTGCACCGTTTTATAATTGCCTTCGACGGTGACGCTGCCGGTCGCGACGACCGCTCCAGAAATCGACATCAGAATGCTGAACAGCACAAGCCCGCCGAGCATATAGATGACGAGCCGCATGCCGGCACGTACCCACGGCTCCGTCGCCTGCCAGTCCTCGGTCGGCGCGTTCGAACGCCCAAGCAATCCCGCCATCATGAGCTGCTGGCTCCCTCGGCGGGGGGACGAGGCTCAGCTGCGCCCACGCGATCGGCGGCGCGCTTGGCTGCGGGATTGGCGTCGCCCGGTGCGCCTTGGAACAGGCGCATGACTTCAGACCTTGGTCCAAAGGCGCGCTGCGTCCCCTTTTCCAAGAAGAGAAGCAGATCGGCTTTGCCAATGGCCTGCACGCGATGCGAGACGAGCACGATGGCGCGTTTGCGCTGGCGTAGGCCGTCGATCGTTGCACTCAAGGCTTCATCGCCCTCTCGATCGAGATTGGCGTTGGGTTCGTCGAGTACGACAAGCGCTGGGTCGCGGAAGAGCGCGCGCGCAAGTGCGATGCGCTGACGCTGGCCGGCTGAGAGATACGCACCAAATGCGCCGAGCTCTGTCTCGTATCCGGAGGGCAGCTGCAGGATCAGCTCGTGTGCGTGGGCCTGGCGTGCCGCGGCGACGACTTCCTCGTCGGTCGCGTCGGGCAGGAAGCGGGCGATGTTTTCGCGCACCGTGCCGGCGAACAGTCCGACATTCTGTGGCAAGTAGCCAATATGGCGGCCGAGCGCTTCTGGGTCCCATTGATCGAGCCGTGCACCATCCAGGGTTACGGCACCGGTGAGGGGGGGCCACAGGTTGACGAGCGTGCGCACCAGCGTCGATTTGCCCGACGCACTGGGGCCAATGACGGCGAGCATTTGACCGGGCTCGACGGCGAACGACACGCCATTCAAGATCATCTGGCGCGTGTCGGGAGACGCGACCCGGAGGTTTTCCACGCGCAGCCGTCCCACGGGGTTCGGCAGAGCGATGCGGCGTGGCGGAGGTGGTTCGCTGGCGAGCAAGCCGTCGAGGGCGGCGTAGCTCTCGCGGGCCTTCAGAAACGAGCGCCAGTGACCAATTGCCTGTTCGACCGGCGCAAGAGCGCGGCCAAATATGATCGTGGAGGCGATGATGGAGCCCGCGGAGATCTCTCCCGAGAGCGCCAGCGCAGCTCCAAGAGCCAGCATCAGCGACTGCATGAGCAGCCGCAGAGCCTTCGAGAGCGCGGACATGCCACCCAGCTTGTCGGCCGCCTGTAGCTGCCAGGAAATCGCCTGCGCGTTCGTTTCCTGCCAACGCCGCCGGTAGGCGCTCGCCATGCCCATCGACATCAGGGCTTCTGCATTGCGCTGACCGGTCTCAGCAAGTTCCATACTGCGCGCGGCACTTTGGCCGGCTTTTTCGATCGACGGCCGCGCCCGGCTTTCGCTCAGCCAGGAGAGGGCAAGCAAAATCACGGTGCCGATCGTGGCGGCAAGCCCCAGCATCCAATGAACCAGGAAAATGACGAGCAGATAGATCGGCGTCCAGGGCGCGTCGAAAAAGGCGAGTGGCCCCTGTCCGCCGATGAATTGGCGCAGATGGTCCAGTTCACGCAGCGCACCAGAGGATTGGGATTTCGATTTGATGCTATGGCGCAAACCCGCAGAGTAGACGCGTTCGGCGAGCCGCTCTTCGACTTCGCGGCCAATCCGGACAATGACGCGCGAGCGCACGAGTTCCAGGACGCCGACGATTGCATACAGCACAACGGTCAGCAGCGTGAGGACGCCGAGTGTCGCCAAGCTCCCCGATGTCATGACCCGGTCGTAGACCTGCAGCATGAACACTGGGCCGGTCAGCATCAAAAGATTGATGATGAGACTGAAGATGGCCGTGGCAACAAACGCGGGCCGGCTCTGCGCTATGGCATCCCACAATTCTCCTTTGCCCGAGGGCATCGCGCTGGGTGCCCGTTCTGATGAGGCTTGGCCAGATGTTGTTGTAGCGCTGTCGGCCGCGGCGCGCGGTTTCTGCGATGCTTCGGCGGCCATGTGCGGATGGTGCCCGACACCGGGCGCGGAGCCAGGGGTGCCGCGTGGTCGGTCGGGGGCGGCGGCAGGGGCACAGGCCGTGGCGGTAGTGCGAATTCGGGGGCTGCGCGCAGAATTTGGGGGCGCGCTCGGAGCGGTTCGAGGCTCATCCGGCGGCGCGGGCGAACGAGCCGGGCGTGCGGTGGCTGGACGCGCCTCGTTGTCCGTGATGGGGGTAACAGTGATCCCGGGTCCGGGTTCGCGCAGCAATTCCTCCAGGCGGCGGATGGCGGCCTCCTGGCGAGCGCGCTCGGCGTCATCGGGTCTGGGTTCAGAACGCGCCACGGAACGGATGCACTTTCGGTTGAAAAAGGTTTCGCGGCATTGCCCCAGTGTGACCCGTGAGTCTGGACAAGCGCCCTCTGGCCGCCGCAGGAGCCGGCCGCTGGCGCGATTTCAACGGAATAGGGTGAGGAATGAATTAACTCGCTGCCGATTGTTTCACCGTGCGACGGGAACTCAGGCGGAATTCACCAGATTTGCCGTCACGGTTAAGGGCAATTTAGGTCGTTGTGTCAAATAGTTCCGCTGGTTCTCACCATGTCGTCAGTCGAGGAGTTGAGTATGCGTAGCTTTGCCATCCAGACCTGGGCCGCTCTTATCACAGTCGCCATGGTCGCAAGCACGACCCAACCGGCCGAGGCCACCCATCGGCGCGCCCCCGATGGCTGGGGGAGCGTGCGCACCGTCGTGCACTACGGGTATTACCCACGCTATCATCACGTTTATGTGACGCACGCGGCCACCGACCCTTACGCCTACCGCTACGCGCCACGCGGCTATTATCCCTACTACAACTCGGGCTACTGGAAATCGGCGCATAAGATGCGCTGCCGCAAGCGCGCGCGCCTGGCCCGTCCGCCCTACTACCGCAGCTGGGGCTACCCGGACGCCCACTATCATCATCGCGCTTGGCACGCTGAGCATCACGGGTTCATCCGTCGCGGCCATTGGTAAGTCGTGACGATAAGTCCAATACGCGTGTCATCACGCGTTCGACAAGAATACGCTGATATTCCAGCGTGTTCATGCCTCATTCATGTGGAGTGTCGTCACATGGGTGCTATCGTGGGACGATGGTCGCCCACGCTGGAACAATGCCGTGGCCGTCAAGCCGCGGCCCTCGAGAGGGGAGACGATCATGCTTACCACCATGACACGCAAGATTATGTATCCGCTGATGGCCCTGCAGATCGG
>JAKALI010000092.1 GCA_021813195.1 Pseudomonadota bacterium | reverse complement strand
AATACGGGCTGACCGCTTCAGCACGATGAAGTTCTCATCCAGTGACATGACGCGCTGTGGCAGGGGGTGCGTGCGTTGGTTCGTCCCATGCGGATCCGAGATACGCAAGGCCAGTTCTCCAGGGGCGATGCCTCCAGCGTTGCCCGCGAGGGCCCAGTTGGGATCAATGTCCTCGAGTGCGCGCAGCGCCTCGCACAGCCGCTCATAGCCATCCTCGATCAGACGAACGTCCTGATGGCATAGGATCACAAACGGTGCCATCGCCCGGGCCATCAGCGCGTTGAGGCCGCGATAGGCGTCGATTTGTTGGTCGCCGGTATTGTCAATGTAGAGGAATTCGCAGGTCGTATTGTCGAAGCCGCCGGCGGCAAAACTCGCCCGCATTGCATCATACTGCGCGACGTCGTTGACGAGCGTGGCGATGGAAAACATCGGGAGGTGATCCGTCGTCGCGGTGCGCGGGGCAAATGCGCCGGGCGTCGGAGAACACACCTCGACGCGCCGGGCTTTAGGCAGGCTCGGTCCACCGGGAGGCTCTTTCGTCATGCCGCACCTCCCCGCAACAATGCGCGCAGGCGGGCCGGCGGCGCCACCTTGTCTGATCTGCCATATCCAGAGCGCCAGCAGTTGCGGGCTTGCCACACGGCGCGCCACGTTGTGGCGGCCTCCCCATGACGCGCTGCACCCGTCACTCGGTATGCAAGCGACAAAGCGAGCCAGCGGCTGAATGGCCATAGTAGAAGCAGCGCTTTGCCAAGCGGTGCAGAGAATGGTGAGAAATGGCGCTCGATCAGCATGGCCTTGGCGCTGAGCAACCGGATCATCTTGTCCGTGCGTACACGTTCGGAGGCTCCACCGATATGGACAATCGTCGCCTCAGGCGTCACGCGCGGCCGAGCGCCGAGACGCCGCGCCCTGAGGCACAGATCGGCTTCCTCGCCGTACATGAAAAAGGCGCAATCAAAGCCGTCGAGGCGCTGCCAGAACGTGCGTGGGATTAGCAGAAAGCAGCCCGACACAATATCGACGACGCGTTCCTCGTCGCGTGGCCAGCCACCATAGGCCTCGGAGTGAAACAGCGGCGAATTGGGGAACAATCCGGTGAGGCCAGTCGCCCGGCAGGCGAGGTTCCAAAGGCTCATGCGCCGCCAGCAGGAGGCCGGATTGAGGGTGCCGTCGGCAAACAGTGTGCGGCCGCCCCAGATCTTGGCTTCAGGACGTGCGCGGGCAAAGGCAACAAGCCGGTCAATGGCGCGCTCGCGGATCACCGTGTCAGGGTTGAGGAGCAGCAGAAATTCGCCCCGCGCCTGAGCCGCAGCCAGGTTGTTGGCGCGCGCAAACCCGATGTTCTCCTCAAGCGCCATGAGGCGGAGGGGGCCACCGATGTCGGCGATCGCGGCATCAGAGCCATCGCCTGAAGCATTGTCCACGACGAGGATCTCAAATGTGACGGCTTTCGTTTCAGCCAACACAGAGCGGATCGCCGCGAGCGTCAGCGCGCGCGTGTTGTAGCTGACGATGAGGATCGACACGTCGGGGGGGGCGACGTGCGTCGTGTTATTGAGGCTCACCGATCGCTGGCTCCGGCAGAGTTGCGGAACGAGATTAGCGAACGGCTGTTAGCCCGCCGTTAACATAGCTGGCGGGTATGCTCAGCGAAGGATTAACGCAGCTCAGCCAGAATGCCCCCCGGCATGGAGTGCGCACGATTGAAGTCGGAACAGCCTGCATCGTGCAGGGCTCACGGCATTCGGGTGAGGCAGAAATGATGGGTAAGAACTCGGCAGCCTTGGGGTTTGAAGGCCCGACAGACAACGTCAGGCATGAAAATCGCGGCAGCCCACGGACACCAAGTGCTCGGGAGCGCACATTCGACGGTGTCATTTGCATCGGCGGTTCGGACTGGTGGTATCACAACCGCGGGCATTTCGATTTCCAGATCATGCGGCGGCTCGCGCGCACCTGGCCGGTGCTCTACGTCAATTCGCTCGGCGTCCGCATGCCCCGGGCGACCGACCCTGGTCAGTTCCTGGCGAAAATCCAGCGCAAAGCGAAGAGCCTGACGCGTGGCGTCACACAGGTGGAGGCCAAGTTTTGGGTGTTCTCACCCGTGTCGGTGCCTGGCGAAACCGGCCAGAAATTATCAGGCTTCGCACTGGCTCCACAAATTCGCCTTGCGGCAGCCCGCGCTGGAATCCGGCGGCCGCTGTTGTGGCTTCACTGTCCGGCTGGCGCGGATTTGATCGGCAAGTTCGATTCGGCCGGCATCATCATGCAGCGCACGGATCGGTTCGAAGCCTTCCCCGAAGGCGATCCTAACGTGCTGATGCGGCAGGTGTCGCAGATCCGCACGGCTGCCGACCTCGTCATCTATGCTGCTGCGCACTTGATGGAGGAGGAAGCAACTCTCGCCCGGCGGCAGCTTCTTGTTACCCATGGCGTCGACACGGAGATGTTTGTTGCCGCAGGCGACAAGCGCGCACCCGGTCCAGCGGATGTCGCCATTGCGCCGAGGCCCCGGGTCGGCTTTATCGGCGGCATTGACGCACACACCTTCGATCCAGCGCTGTTTTATGGCGTTGCGCGTCGCCTTCCTCAGGCACAATTCATTCTCGTGGGTGCGTGCTCTCTCCCGGAGGGATGGTGCGATCTTCCCAACGTGCGCATGCTGGGCCGAAAGCCCTATGACGTGATTGCGCGGTACATGGCAGCGATGGATGTGCTCATCATGCCCTGGAACAACAGCCAGTGGATCAAGGCCTGCAATCCGGTGAAGCTTAAGGAGTATCTGGCGGTGGGCCGTCCCGTGGTGACGACCGATTTTCCGGCACTCGAGCCGTTCCGCGATCTTGTACGCGTGGCAGGAGACGCCACTTCATTCGCCGCAGCGATAGCAGACGCGTTGGCTGAGCCCTATGATCCAGCACCGGCGCGTCGACGCCTCATCGGCGAAAGCTGGGATGACAAGGCAAACCTCATCGCGCGGGAGATTTCGCAGCTTGGACTGAGCCTTCAATCGAGCACAGGCCCACAGACCTGGAGCGCAGTACTCTCTGATGCCGTAACCTGGCGGCCCGTGAGTTGAGGCCATTTTCATGAGTCTCAGGGGGGAGACATATCGCGCGGACATCGACGGCTTGCGAGCCATCGCGGTGCTGGCCGTGGTGCTTTATCACGCGGGAGTTCCGGGCTTCAGCGGCGGCTTTGTTGGGGTCGATATTTTTTTCGTCATTAGCGGATATCTCATCACCGGCATCGTTGCGCGCGAGATCGCGGCAGGCCAGTTTTCGCTGTTGAATTTCTACGAACGACGTATCCGGCGTATTTTTCCCGCCTTGTTTGTGATGCTCGCTTTCTCAGCGCTCGCCGCGCTCATCATTCATTTGCCCGCCGAACTGCAAGAGTTTTCCCGCAGCCTCATCGCGGCAGCGCTGTTTGTCTCCAACATCTTCTTCTGGCAGACGGCCGACTACTTTGCCGGTCCGTCGCATCTCAAACCTCTGCTGCACACCTGGTCGCTGGCAGTCGAGGAGCAATTCTACATCGTCTTTCCGGTGATGCTGATGGCTCTGGCGCGCTTTGCGCGCGCCCGCTTCCTGATGTGGCTCGTGCCGATCACGCTCCTCTCGCTGATGATCAGCATCTGGGCGACGGATGCCAAGCCTGTCGCAGCCTTCTATCTTCTGCCATCGCGCTTGTGGGAATTGATGGTGGGCGCGCTGCTCGCGTTGGGCGCAATTCCAGCGATCCGAAGAGCGGGGTTGCGCGAAGCGGCCGGGTTCGGCGGCGTCGTGCTGATCGTGCTGTCCATTGTCTTCTATTCGAGCGCAATCGGCTTTCCAGGTTTCGCTGCGATTGGACCATGTCTCGGTGCTGCACTCGTCGTTCATGCCGGTACAAGCGGCTCAAACCTGATCAGCCGCATCCTCGGCTGGAGGCCACTCGTCGTCATAGGCCTCATGTCCTATTCGCTCTATTTGTGGCACTGGCCGCTGCTCGCGTTCGCCCGCCAGGCCCGCGGGGAGCCACTCGGGGCGCTTGAAATTGGGTATATGTTGGCTGCGAGTTTCTTCGTCGCAGCGTTGTCGTGGCGCTTTATCGAACAGCCCGTGCGCGCCCGCCGCGTGTTGATGGAACGTTCGCACCTGTTTGCCTCCGCAGCCGCAGCGACACTTGGAGCTGCCGCGTTCGCTGCCTCAGCGCTCTTGGGGGCCGGTTGGCCCATGCGTCATCCGCGATATGATCCGGTCCACATCGCCGGACGAGAACTGCTCAAAGAGGGCACCTGCTTCCTGCGCGACGATCAGTCTGCTGCCGAGTGGGCCGGTATCGAGAGCTGCACGAGCGGGCCTGCGACAGCGCCGACGATTTTGCTCTGGGGCGACAGTTATGCGGCGCATCTGGCGTCCGGACTGGAGGCGGAAGCCGCCGGACGCTGGCGCATCGTAACTTTGACCGCCAGTGGCTGTCCCCCTGTCCTCGGCGTCCATCCGGCCAACCGTCCGCATTGCCGAAGAGTCAATGAGGACGCACTGGCCCTGATGGCGCAACTCAAACCCGATGTCGTCGTGATGTCGGCCCGATGGGCGATGTATGTCCCGCGCGTTCTGAGTTGGCGCGAATTTGCTGAGACGCTCAGCCGTGTCCGCGCAACGGGCGCCAAGCTGGCGCTCGTGGCGCAGAGCCCCAATTTCGATTTTCTGAGCGCCCACGATTTCATCTATCGAACAGGACGCGAGCAGGCGCGAGTGACGTTTCCGCTCACGCTCAACGATGAGATGAAGCACTTGGCGCCGAGTGACGTGATTGATCCAATGCCGCTCTACTGTCGAGGTGCAGTGTGTGACGTGCGCAGCAATGGCGCATACCTTTACTTCGACGACGGCCATCTCACATTGGTTGGAAGCCGGATCTTGGCACAGACGATACTCGCGCGCTTGCCCGATCCCAGCCGGTTGTCCCAGAGGCACGGTTTGACGGTCACTCAATAGTAATTACCGGACAAGCCGGCGGTGCGCATGCCAAGATTGCGGTGCGTGATATCGCGCGCTGATTCCGAGACGATCCGCGCACGCGGCGCGCTGGGGCGGACCGGTATGCTCGCTGGCAGGGCCGCGGCTGTCGTGACAATCGATGGATTGACATCCGCAGGATCCTTGCGAAGCGCCGTTGGGCGTTTGCCCCGTTTGGGCGCGGTGTTCGTCGTGACGTTCTCGATCTGAAGACTTGCCTGACCAACGCGCGTGTTCGAGCTGGCTAACGCGACCCGCCCTCGGACGCGCGAATTGTCAACGGCTGACGATGAGCTCTCAAGTCTCGTCCGTGCCTCCACATCCGCCGGCCGAGCCTCGACGTCGGTTCGAGGCGGCTCGGCAGCTTCCATGCGGGCGAGATAGACATGCAAGGGCGCATCGGGCGCCCTGAGCGCAACAACGCTGCGAAAGATCGGGACTTGCGGGGCGGTTCGGGCCTCGGCCTCAGCTGCGAGAAAGCGTTCGACGCGGGAGGGCGCGCGCTCCGGGCTGTCGTCGGCTACGGGCACCGCCCTCGATGCGAGGTCGACCGCAGTCGACAACAGAGCGGCCGACAAAGCAAGCAGAGCGCTGGTTTGCAGGATATACCCGGCAAGCGCGGTAAGGACGGTCGACGGACGCAACATTGGGGCAGCCATGATACCGCCGGTTAGCACTCAAGAGACACAGTTACGAGACCGGATGTTCGGTGGGCGGCCATGTTGCGCGCTGGAACTGAAGCCGCGGACAAGGCAGTTGGCAGACCCTTAAACGGGAAATTAGACGCACACCAAGTATCAGCCCCTGTTAGCGTAAACGGGAGCATAGGGAAGCCCAGATCTCATAATGGAAAAACAGTATTGTGGAGTTTTGCTGCGTCACCTCACCGCGCGGCCGATGCGCAGTCTGCGCGTGATCTTCAGCGAGTTCGAGGCGCGCATTTTGCCGGCGCTCGGCGAGCCGCTATCGGACCCATGCTCAAGGGGCTCGGCCGGGGAGGGCGCTTAGCGCAAGGTCGGGAGTGCGACCAAGGGGTCAGTTGCTCTCAAGGGGATGTCGAAGCGGACGCCAGCACTATCGCCGCTCACCCATGCGATCGATCCTGAAAATGTACGTCCCGACGCCATCTCGATACTCACGCCATCGCCGCGCCGCAGTCCGCCGACGCGTTCCAGCCCGAGGCCCCCACATGAAACATCGCGCATGAAGGCCGGAAACGATGCGGCCCCGAAAGTGATGGTGCAACTCTCCAAGACCGTGCGGCGCGGCCATCGGCGCTTCTGGGGCAGATCCGGGACATACAGACGGCCATCTGGATCGAGACAGGGTTTGAAACCATTGGAAGCCCCAGCCAAGAGCGATGACAGGACGCGCGTGTTCATGAGATACAACTCAGGAATGTCAGCGCCGACAGCCATATCCAGACGCGTAAGGATCGACCGCATCTCGCATGCGAGGCGGCGATAGGCGATTTGCAGCCGCCGTCCGTGAAGCGATGCGGCTCGGCCAATCCCTAAGGTTGCGGTTTCATCAAGGTAGCCATCCAAAAGCTCTTGGGCGCCGTCAATTGAAACCAGCAGATCGTCGAGGCCTAGTCGCTCCCGAGGTTCCAGATCGAGCGTTGCGTGGCAAAGCTCGAGAAGGCTTCGCAAAGCGCCTGTTTCTGGCGCAAATCGCGCAATGTCGGCCGGGTCGATGTCGATGCGCCAATCGTCCATCGCATTGACCGCGCTTGTCACGACCGCAATTGCCACGGCGGTGGCATGGACTTCGGCGGTGAAATTCTCGATGAACGCAGTATAGCGGGGACTTAAGTCCTGAATTCCAGGTTTCGGCCGACTGTTGTTGCGAGCGATGGTTCGAACGGCGCGAGCGATCGGGAGCATCTTGCACCTATAGATTGTTATGTCTGCAATCTAGAGGGGAAACGTAAAGGCTGAGTTCAAACTTGCGGGTTGTTTGTAGGAAATCGGTGACGCAACTGTCCGGCCCGGTGTCTTCGTCCGGCCAGACGGTATAGTCGGGTTGGGGGCGGTACCCTAAGAGGCTTGCAAATCGTCCACTTGTCCGCAAACTGTCACAATTTCACTCTCAGGCGCAGGATTTCGCGATCGTGGCGCGCACCATCCGTATCGGCACCTACAGCTTCACGCTCCCGGACTGGGCACCGGCGCGGATCGCCATCGGTCTGTTGCTGGTAATCGCAGGCTTCCTTGGTTTCCTGCCCGTGCTGGGCTTTTGGATGATCCCACTCGGCGTTGCGGTTCTCGCCTACGACGTTCCCATCGTCCGGTTGTGGCGGCAGAAATTCATGGCCTGGTGGAGGGGGCGCCCGACACCGCCGCCGCAAAGATGACATGGATCACAGTCGGGCCGAAGCCAGCAAGTCGAGTGCTGCTTGGGCGTTGATGCGGCCGTCGTAGAGCGCGCGACCGGTTATGGCACCCTCAAGCATCCGATATTGCGGCTCAAGCAGCGCGCGAACATCGTCAAGCGAGGCTAGGCCACCCGAGGCGATCACGGGGATTGCTGTGGCCCGCGCCAATTTCGCCGTTGCAGGCAGATTGAGGCCTTTTAGTACGCCGTCACGTTCAATATCCGTGTAGATGATTGCGGCGACACCAGCGTCCTCGAACTGCTTTGCCAGTTCGATGGCTGACAATTCCGTGGTCTCGGCCCAACCTTCAACGGCGACCCGGCCACCTTTGGCGTCGATTCCGACCGCAATGCGGCCGGGGAAGGCCCGACACGCCTGCCGCACGAGTTCCGGATCGCGCACAGCAATCGTGCCCAGAATGACGCGCGTGATCCCCTTCGCGAGCCAGGTTTCGATCGTGGCCAAGTCGCGAATACCGCCTCCGAGTTGGACCGGCATCGAGATGCGTCGCAATATGGCTTCGACGGCAGAAGCGTTGACCGGTCGCCCCTCGAAAGCGCCATTGAGATCAACCACGTGCAAGTAACGGAAACCCTGCGCCTCGAAAAGGGCGGCTTGCGCCGCAGGATCGTCATTGAAGACGGTGGCTTGCGACATCTCGCCAAGTTTGAGGCGGACGCACTTGCCGTCCTTCAAGTCGATAGCGGGAAAGAGGATCATGAGGTTCGGATCATCGGATCATGCGACCGGCTCAACCGCGAACGGCAGCAGGCGGCCATAACTTTGCTGAAGTTCGCTGCGATCAATCGTTTTTGAGGCCGAAGGTCAAGTGATCTCAATCAGCAGCGTCCTTCGCCTGCGTGTTGAGCAAGGTTGTGAGTGGTTTCGTCCCGTGATGTCGCGTTTCGTCCGTCCACCGTCCACGCCGCGCCCGTCCGCCTTCAGCGCTCCGCGCCCGCTGACGGAGAGCGATGCCATTGAAATCTGGATCGCCCGTTGGCTGCGGGTGCGTCGCAAAGACATTCTGGCACGCTATCAGTGCGATCCCCGCCGCATTTACGAAATTTGGGAGGGCGTGCGGTTCCCGGCGAGCCGGGCGCGGGCGTTGCGCGTCTTCGCCGATCGTCATCCGCAGCTCGTCAGCCAAATTGATGCGAGTTGTCATAGGCGGCTTCCCATCCGCAGCCGCAGTCCTGACCAATTGGATCTGTTCGGCTAAGGCCGACGCTGTCGCAGCCGATCCTCAGGCCCAGGCGAAGGCGATCTTCTCCAGGCTGTGACCGCCGACGCGTTCCTGAGTCGCGGCGATCGGGCGGCCACCTCGCCGCCAATAAAAGTCGGTGGCCTGGGTGTTGGCGCCGAGCGCCCACACGATCAGACCATGATGACCGGTTTGGTCCAGCCGATTGCGACAGGCCTCGAAGAGGTATTCGCCGAGACCGAGGCCTTGGTAGGACGGCGCGAGGTATAATTCATAAATTTCCCCTCGACGCTTGGGGTTGGCACCTCGCGCCGGTCCGAACGTTGCATATCCAGCCAATGTGCGATCGAACTCAAGGACGATGAGGCGATCCGAGCCCTTAAGTGCGCGCGCCCACCACATGCTGCCGCGGCGATTGATGATGGCTTCCAGCGTGGTGTGGGGAATGATGCCGCGATATGCTCCACGCCAGGATTGACAGAATATATCGGCCAAATGTGAGCAATCTGAGCGTCTGGCGCTGCGCACGACAATACCGGTATGACCGTCCAACATCTGCTGCACCCTCATCGTCCGACGCGTCTGACGGACGATCACCGATCGCCTGACGTCCAGACGCGAAGCCAATTCCATGCCAACATGGCGCCGTGATGGTCGGCCGCAAAAAACGCCGGCCGGAAACGATCCCGTCGCGGAATGCTTGCAGCGCGACGTCAAAATTCGGGCGCGCACTGCTCGATTTCCTGGCACGCGATCCGGTTTCAAGCCGGCCGACGCGTGATGTTCGCCCCCCAGTATGCGCATGACGCGATGACCGCAACGAAGCGAGATGGTTTCGATGTATGTCGGTGGGCAGGCGTGCCGCCATTGGTGGATCGCGCGCCGATCATGTCGCTCGGCGCGATAGAAATTTCAATCGGGGCGTGACCTTGTCGGACAAGCGGAGGTTGGAGGCTTGCTGCGTGACCACGTGGCATGGAGCAACTTTTTTCCGGCACGTCAAACATCGGAATATTCACCGATTGCAAACGCGTTCGTTCGACACTCTCACGCCAACCTGCGAAGCGCGTCAGACAGAGGTCGGCCATGCGCGAATTTACCTTCAAGGCCCCGTCTCTCTTCGACGCGAACGCATCTGTCGCTGGAGAGGGCGAGGACTTGCACGATGCGCCGGCGACAGCCCTGGATCTCGCCAAGCGCAGACCGCTCGCCCGATGGCTGGTGTCCGAACTCACGAGGGAAGGGTTGAGGCCGAGCGGACCGCATCTCGACGAAGGCGGCTGGATCATCACATTGAAGGTGCCGGGAGGCGAAATCTATTTCGTCATCTACGGCAAGCGCGGAGACGAAACGACGTATGTGGTCGACGTTGTGGAGTTGGGGGGCGTCGCCCGAGATTTATCTGCAATTCTCGAACGCATCCTGCGACGCGGGCCTCAGATCACCAATCTGACCGTGCGGTGATTTCAACTTTTGCGATGGGCCGGAGAACTCGACCTTACAAGGGTTCAACCGACGTGGCCACCACCCGCCGTCGCGAGCCATGCGCCGCAGCAGGCTTTGGCGAGTTCGCGCACGCGCAGGATGTAGCTCTGGCGTTCCGTCACACTGATGACGCCGCGTGCATCGAGAAGATTGAAAATGTGGGAGGCTTTGATGCA
>JAKALI010000091.1 GCA_021813195.1 Pseudomonadota bacterium | reverse complement strand
CCCTGCAAGCTCCAGCACAACTTCGCGCCGACCTTGCCACTCGCGCAGCGCGTCGGCATCCAGCGCCGGCAATTGCGCCTGTGTGAGACGCGCCGTCCACCCGGCGAGCACGCTTTCGCGCCGTGCCCCAAGAGACGTCAGTACGGCTGCAATCTCGCGCCGACGCGCTTCCATCTGCTCGATGCGCGTCGAACATTCCTCGGATGCAGCCGCCCGCTTGGTATCCGCGCGCAACAAGTCCGCCTGCCGGTCGGCCTCCTTCTGTACGACCTCGAATGCGTCCGGCAGCAGGCGATCCGCATCGAACGCGCGACCCAGCTCGGCCGCATCATACGTGCGGTCCACATAGGCCTTACGAACGCGCGTCCAGCCGTCATCACGCCGCTCGCGCGCAAGGCGTAAGGTCTCGGCGGTGACCACCTCCCCTTCAGCAGCGAGCTGTCGTTGCTCAAGCCGCCGCTGTTCCAGATCGCGCTCTAATTGCTGGTCATCGCGGCGCGCATCCCGCTCCGCCTCTTCAATCTCGCCCAGCTCCTGCCGGGCCTGGGCAATGTGGGCTTCCATCAAGGGCTGCGCTCTGCGCAATGCCTGTTCGGATTCGGCGCCCATGTCCGACAGAGACTGAATCAGCCGGCCTTCGAGTTCGCCGATCTGGCGGTCGAATTCGCCGCGCCTCCGCCCCACGTCGCCCAGCGCCTGAGCCCGCCGCAGAACCTCGGCCAAGCTTTGCCGAATGGCCGGGTCGGGCAGTGCGGGAGCTTCTTCCGCGTCGGCGTTCAATGCCTCGTCCAATTCCAGGGCGCGCTGGCGATTCCCCGCCAGCCGCTCGTTGAGGCGGCCGATCGCCTGCAGGTGATCGTTCAAGGCCACTCGATCGGCTTCCGAGGGCGCAGCGTTCAGGACCTCACGCATATCCCGCCCCGGGGCGATCCGCGCCGCCCTTGCGATCAGGTCAGCGTCGATCCGCTCGACAATCGCCTGCTGTTGCTGCGCCTCTATCCGGCTGCGCGAAGCGGCCTCCACGCCGGCAGCCAGCCGTTCGATCGCCTCGGCGTGCAGAAGCAAGGGCGCCTCGATCACCAAAACAGCGAGCGCCTGTGCACAGCGCTTGAGTTCAAGCTCGGCGTCCGTCAAATCCTGTTGTGCGCGGCGCTGGGCCTGCTCCGCCGCCAGCCGCTCCTCGCGCGCACCTTCGGGAAGATCGGGCACTTCGGCCAGCGCCTGCAGGTCCGCCAGCGCACGGTCGTGCTGCCGCAGCAAGGGCTCGACCGTGCGCAGTTCGGTCAGTTCATTCTCGCGCCGGCGCAAGAGTTCGATCGCCTGGTCGATCTCGGCCAACTTAGCCTTGGCCTGCTCATGTGCGCGATTCAAGACCTGCCAGTCAGCCGGTTTGGTCTGCGCCTGTCGCCACGCGGTGCGCTGCTCGTCGAGTTGCCGGCGCGCCTCGTTGATCGTCGCGTTCTGCGCTCGGCCATGCGGGTTGAAGAGCTTCTTCGCGTCATCGTCCAAGGCCGTCAAAATCGCCGCGATACCGCGGGTGCCGGCACTGGCCTCGAACAGCGCCGAGCCGAGTTCGCCCTCCCCCTTGAGCAACAGGTCGCCGCCTGCGCGCAGGCGCGCATGATTCAGCCCGAACATCGCTTCGAACTCGCTGCGCTCGACGCCGCCAGTCAGCGCCAGTTCATGTTCGCGCAGCACCGGCAGAGCTGGGTCGGGCTGTTCGGTCGCGACATCGAATCGCGACAGCGTCGGGGCGCGGCCCTTGCGCCGGACAAGACCAATCTGCTCGCCCTGGTCGTCGATGAAAAGCCCCGCGATGCGCATCTGGCCGGTGGCGTGGATGAAGTCATCCGCACTGCGCAGAGGAATGCCGAATCGCAGGTCGGTTATCGCCCGCAGCGCCGCCGACTTGCCCGCTTCGTTCGGACCGTAGATCAAGTGCAGATTGCTCGCGCTCGCCGCGAAATCGAGCGACTTGCCGGTGAACGGCCCGAAGGCCTGCAGCAGCAGCCGGGCAAGCTTCATGCGCCGTCCGCCGCTGCCGCGAGGCGCGCGAGCACCGTCGCTTCCGCATCGGTGAACAGAGCCCGCAGGTCGGCGAGGTTGTCCAAGCGCAGCACGTCGCCGGTGGCTACGCCGGTGGTCACTTCGGCCGGCAGCGTGTTCAGCAGATCGCCCAGCTCGGCGCTCGCCCAACTCGCCAGCTCCGTGTCGTCGCCGGCAATAGCGTCCACCAAGCGGATCAGCTCGCCCACCGCATCCTGGCGCTGCGCAGCCTGGGCTCGATCCATCGGCGTCGTCAACGCGAGGCGCACCTGCTCTATCCAAACCTCTGCGTCGCTCACGTCCTGCGCCGCCGCCTGCACCGCCGCGGCCAGCGTCCCCGGCTGGTTCGCCTCCAGCCGGTGCAAGGCCGTCGAGCCGGTCAGCGTGACCCGCACCGCGTGCAGCCTGTCCGTGGCGCCGACGAGCACCGGCGCCAGTGCATGGCGGATGGCATCGCCCAGCGCCTCCAGGCGCTCGAGGCCATCTGCCGGCACTACCACTTGATTCCAGCGCACCACATCGAGCGCGACGAATTCGGATTCGATCCGTCCCGCGTCCACCGTGACCAGTTCGCAACCCTTGGCACCTGTCTCGTTCGCATGCCGGCCCTGAAGGTTGCCCGGGAAGACGACGCGCGGCACCTCCGACACCACCTCGCGCGCATGCACGTGTCCCAGCGCCCAGTAGTCATAGCCTTTGGCCGCGAGCGTTGCGAGGTCTGTCGGTGCGTAGGTGTCGTGGCCCACTCGGCCGTTGAGGCTGGTGTGCAGCATTCCGATGTTGAAAAAGTCCGGGACGGGCGCCGGGTACGAAGGGACCAGATCTTCGTCCACCGCCCGATCGGGGAAACTGCGTCCGTGGATTGCTACCGACAATTCATCGATCCGCACCGTCTGCGCCGTACGACTGGAGAACACAGTGACATTCGGCGGCAGGATCAACTGGCGCGTGATCACGCCCTGCGCATCGTGGTTGCCCTGCACGATGAATACGCGGATGTCCGCGCGGTCCAGGCGCACCATCTGCTCGCGAAAGAACAGGCCGGTGTGAAAGTCCTGCCAGTCGCGGTCGTAGATGTCGCCGGCGAAGAGAACGAAACCGACACGCTCGGCGATCGCCATATCGACCAGTCGTTCGAGCGCTGCCCGGGTTGCGGTGCGCAGCCGTGCGACCGGTGCGCCCTCATAGCGGTCGAGACCGCGCAGGGGGCTGTCGATGTGGAGGTCGGAGGCGTGGAGGAAGCGCATTCAGGCTCGGTGCAAGTCAGTCAGCTTCGCGGATCGCTGCTAGACCCATCCTCCCACGTCCACCCAAACGTCCTGGGCAAGATCGTTGACCCAATCAGGGTGTTTCTCTTCAATGCAGTCGAGAATGTCCTTCCCGATCTGTTCTTGCATCTCAATCACTTCCTTCGCACGACGTGCAATCGAAGTAGGAAAGGCGGGCTTTCCGTCGTTGCTACACCGCAACGCCATGTCCTGGACCACGGCCTGCAGCGGGCGACATGCCCACGGCACAAGATGAAGGACAGCATCGCGATCGACTTGGCTTAGGTGAGACCCGAATCCGCGGGAGACTGCCTCGTAGAGAAACGGCACGATCAGGCGTCCAGGCTCAATAACAGTGATTCCCCACTGAACGGCGAACACCCTGCAATCGTCGCGGATATTCCTGCCAGATAGAAGAAATCTGAGCAGCTGAGTGTTTTTGAAAATCGGTCCCCCATCGTAGAGAAAATCCAGCGCCTTCCCGTTGAAGATTAGAAGTTCGTTCTTCTCCAATGGCGACGAAAGGTGTTTCAACTCCCAGTATGTGGTCGCAATCGCAGCTTGCGTAGCACCGTCGACTTCATGTGCGAACCCAGATGCGCTTTTTTGCCCAGCGACGGAGCGACCGCCAGCCTTTTCTGTCAAGCGCACGCCGAGGCGATCACAGATCCTATAGAAAAGCTGCTCGAAGTTCCGACCTCGCTCGGGTCCCGCCGTTCTGAAGCCGCCAACCTCCACGATGGCATAGGCTCGCACGAGCACTTCGAGGATGTTCGCCGGCAGTAGGGGCGTGGTGCCCGGTAGCCTTTGGCGTTTCCACCAACCCATTAAGCTAGGCGGTCGTCGCCACTTGTCTCCTCGTCCGAATCCCCGGCACGAGCGGCTGCAATTAGGTCTTTGAGATAAGGCTTGATGAAGACCTCATCAATCACATCCGCTCGGACAGAATTCCCGATATTTAGGAGATCATGAAGCACGCGGAGGAAGTTCCTCGGACGCGGTTTGGTAGCTTCCCAAACGAGCCTAAGGCCGCGCTCGTTGAAGGGGTGCAGGCCATGTTTGCGGTTAGCTTTGACAACTGAAGGGTGGTTAAGGCACTTTTCCGCTAACAGCTTCGCGGATTCGAAGTCTTGCAATCCCTCCAGAACCACAACGTACGGCGCGTTTAGCTTTTCATCCCATGCAAGGGACCGTAAGTCCTCATGGAGCCAAGCGTCTCGCAATTTCTCATAGGCATCCGGGTGAAACTGGAACACGAACGACACGCGTGATGCAAAGGGCTCTGTCTCAATAAGCGCATCGCGGATGATCTTCACGTTCTTCTGGAGTTTCGCTGCTCCAGCCTGAGAAGTGAAGTCCTCAACCTGATCCACGAAAAAAGTCATGTGTTTGATGCCGGCGAGTTCGGCGAACACGACGAAGATTTGCAGATACTTCAATCCATTGCGGTCGTGATGCCATGTGCCAACCTCATCAAACAGGAAGCGTTGCAGTGCTTCGGTGTCTGGTGATGCGAGGTGTCGAAGATAGTCATCGAGCAGATTGCGGATATCGATCGTAACCGCAAGGTTCCTAAAACGCTCGCGCACGGCCTGGATAATTGAATCCGTTTCTTCGCCGGGAGATGCCTTCCCTTGTTCCATGAGCTTCGCGGCTGCGAGTTCCCGGAGTGCCTGATGTATGGTCGTTCCCCCCTCGTGTGTTTGACGGAGGATGAAACGCGTGAGGTGAAATGCCGCGGCATCGATGTTCGCGATACCACCCTGTGCCTTTGTGTTAAACGATACGTAACTGCATAAGATCGGGTTAGCCTGCGCCTCGTCCTCCGCCACATCCAAATAGGCAAGGGTGCTCTTACCAAAATCGCGATTTATGAGCTTCGCTTCCTCGCCCATGAGCGTTGACTTACCGTAACCACGCGCCTCGGGATCGCCTGGAACGACTGACCAGACCGCGCCAATTAGCGGCTGTTCGTTCTCCAGTGGAGAAAGGATGAACTTGCGGAGAAACTCCTTCCTCTGTTCACCGAACATTTCCGGTACGTAAACTAGCTGACTGTCCTCGCCATATGTGGCGTTGCCCGGAAACGGGTTCTTAGCCAGGCCGTACTTCGTTTCAAGATGAGACTTGATTGCCACGTTAATCTCCAATTTTGTGGATGAGCTTCAGCCGGCCGATTCGCCGCCTGCCCACTTCGACGTAATGCTCGCCTTGTGGAGGTGGCTGAAACGGTAGTTCTGTGTAAATCGTGAGGTCGGCCTGAGGCCCGGCAGCAATCAGTGACTCCAGGCACCGAGCCAACACGGCTAGAGGTATCTGTAGGTCGACACACACCATGGCCCGAACGGTATAAGCGCTGACATACGCGGACGAAGTGCCGGTGATTGCGATGTAAGCGTCTCGAATGGCCCTGGCGAACTTTGCCTCGGCGAAAGAAACGCCGTGATGTACGACCTGGCTCACTCCCGCATGTGGGTCGCTATCAAGGGGAGGCGTGTATTCGCACGTCGCAAAGACGACGCGGCCGTCAAAACGTGGGTGTGAAGTCGTCCAGGCGGCGCAAAAGAATTCCTGCGTGCATTTCAAAAGTTGTTGGAACGTCACGGGATCAAACGGCAACCCCTCGGCCTCTAAGAGTGCTGGTAGCACAATGCCGTCCTGTATGACGTCGATTAGACGCTTGGCGTCAATGTCAGGGGAGGCGAACGCCTCGCGCAGTTCCGTTGCACGCCGTTCTATGCCTAACTGTAATGCGGCAAGCCTGTCCGCCGGCCAACCCGCTACTTCCAAGCGCGAACTGCAGTTCTTCACCAGATTGGCAGAGATCGCTGGCACAGCCGTTCCTTTTACGGCGTCCAGGCCAACCTGTCCCATGTTGGTCACATCGGGAACGTACAAAGGCGACTCCAGCAGCCGTAACATTAAGCGACGGAAGTAAGAATGCTCGGCTAACCAAAGAACGAGCAGCGCGTCGTAAGCCCGTCCCGGCTTGTCGGCATGCAATTGAGCTATTTCCGTACCGCGCGGCAAGATTTCGCAGGGCGTCTCGCGTAGGCGGTCTACGTCAGACAGATTCCGTGGCAAGACGCCCACGTTTGCGAGCTTCAACTTTTCCAATTCGCTCAGGACGTCGCGCGCGACAGTCCACAGGGCACTCGCGGTGTTTGGCGCTTTGCGGCTAGACGCCGCCAGTAGATGAACTCGAATGGCGTCAAACGTACATCGGGCATTTTGAGAAGCAAGAAACCCAAGCGCACTGAGAATTTGATCGATCGAAGCGCGGGGGATTGTGTCGGTGATTTTGGGAAGGTCGGCCATAGCTACAGTATACACAAATGGGATCGTTTGTACAAAACGTTTTTATCAGATCGATAGAAATCCATAAAGCATCTCTGGAACAGCAACTTATTTCTGAATTCTGAAATCTTAACTCCCGGGTGACGCACTTATTAATTAACGGCAGGATATCGTGGGCCTGCGCAACGCAACTATGGGTAAGATACCTGCGCCAATATGCGCTCCTCGATCAGGTGCTGTGTGGCCCTTAGTTGGCACTGCGCGACAGGGACTTTCTTTATTCGCGATTCGCGAATACAATACTGCCATGATCCTAAAACCACAAGATATCGTCGTACTGCTCAAACTGGTCGCCATTGGTCCCGAGCCGTGGAATTTCCAGCGCCTAGCGGTAGAGCTGTCGATCAGTCAGTCGGAGGTCCACGCCGGGGTGCGCCGGGCTGTGGTCGCGCGCCTGATGAGCGACGCAAGCACTACCGCTGGCAAGCCAGTGCGCAGTGCGCTGCTCGAGTTCCTACTCCACGGCGTCAAGTACGCCTTTCCGCCCGAGCACGGCGCACTTACCCGCGGAGTACCAACCGGCTATGCGGCACCTCCGTTGAACACGATGATCGCCAGCTCAAGCGATCCACCTCCCGTCTGGCCTTATGCTGAGGGCAATGTGCGCGGGTATGCGTTTTCACCGCTCTACCCCTCGGTGCCGGCCGCCGCGTTGCAGGACTCACGCCTCTACGAGTTACTTGCGCTAGTCGACGCGATTCGCGATGGACGCGCGCGTGAACGCAACCTTGCGGCGAAAGAGCTCGAATCGCGACTCGATGCGGTGACTGCCTGATGGCAGATCCGAACATCGAGTTGCTCATCCAGATCGCCGAGGCATTCGGCGATCTGCGGGAGCGTCTGGTTTTTGTCGGCGGTTGCGCAACCGCGTTGCTGATCACCGATCCCGCTGCGGCGCCCGTGCGCGCAACGGAGGACGTAGACACGATTGTCGCTATCGTTTCCAAACGCGAGTATCACCAGCTTGGCGAGGCTCTGCACGCCAGGGGTTTTTCCCAATCGCTGGAGCACAACGATCCACCATTCCGTTGGACGTTCGCGGGCATGAAGCTCGACGTGATGCCGATCAATCAGGCTGTGCTCGGCTTCAGCAACCGCTGGTACGAGCCCGCCATGCAAACCGCCGCCACGGTAACGCTCCGGGAAGGGCTGTCGATCCGCCTCGTCGCGGCGACCTACTTCGTCGCCACAAAACTGGTTGCGTTCCTGGACCGCGGTAAAGGCGACTATCTGGAGAGTCATGATCTTGAAGACGCGCTTGCTGTTGTGGACGGGCGAGCCGCGCTGGTCGATGAATTCGAACGTGCGCCGATCAAGCTTCGGGAGTACGTGGCCGGCGTCTTCGCGCGCCTGCTTGCAGACGAGGGTTTTGTCAACGCTCTGCCGGGTATGGTAATCGAGGGCGGTCCGGCGAATCGCTCATCGGTGGTACTCCAAAGACTGCGCGCCATCGCGCAAATTCTCCCGCCCTGAGGTCAAACGCGAACGACGCGACAGCGTTGCCGGACAATGCCGATCGAGACCTCGCGAGGAGGTCGCGCAGTCCGTAGTCTATGGTTACAAGTCTGTTGAGAAGGTAGCCGCGACACTAAGAAATGACTTCGTGGAACATGGCTTCCAAGAGACGGCGGCGCAGGGATTCCCGCTCCGACAAGATGGACTCGAACTGATCACACAGTGCCAACAGTTCATTGACCTTGGCGACGATACGATGTTGTTCTGCGAGCGGTGGGAGAGGGACGACGAACTGTGTAACGATAGCGACGCTCGTCGGCGAAATCCAGGTCACGCGTCACCAGCACCGCGCCTGCGCTGCGTGCATGTTCCGCGATGCGTGCGTCGGTGGCATCGCCTAAACCAATATCACGCACATGTTCGACGCTGTGGCCGCTGGACCGCATCACGCCAAGCGCTGCGCGCGGCATATTGGCATCCAGCAGAAATTTCACGCAGCGCCGGTCGGCAGTGAGTGAAACGACTCCTCGCTCAGCCGCTCACCGGCAAAGCCGAGCGCCGCGCGGATGTCATCGGCGGTCAGGCCGTACTCGCGTTCGACCTCCTCGAAGCTCATGCCGCCCGCGAGACTGCCCATCACGATAGCGACCGGAACGCGAGTGCCACGAATCACCGGTTTGCCATGGCAAATAGCGGGATCAACAACAATACGGTCGTGGGCGTTCATGCTCAGCTACCTCCGTTTCAGGAATGACGCAATAGTGCCTCTTCCAGCATGGATTTTAGCTGGTCTCGCAGCTTCGCGGTCTCTGCTTCGCTTTCTTCCAGCTTGGCCAACAATTCCTCCGGATCGCCGTGGTCGTCGGCCACGGTGTGCGGGTTCTTGAAATCGAGGTTGTAGCCGCGTGCTTTCACCTCCTCGGCGGTGACGCGCCAGGCGACTTCATTCTCGACCCGGCCCTTGCGTTTCGCGCCGCCCCACCAGTCGGCGCAGGGCTTCAGGTGCTCGACCTTGATCGGCCTGGTCATCGAGTAGGCCTTCTGCCCCTCGGGGACGCGGTGTTCGTAGAACCAGATTTCCTTCGTCGGCTCGCCCTTCTCGAAAAACAGCAGGTTGGTGCCGATCGACGCGTAAGGCTTGAACACGCTGTTGGGCAGCCGCACGATGGTGTGCAGCTTGCACTCCTCCAGCAGGTGTTCCTTCAACCGCGTCTTCACGCCTTCGCCGAACAGCGAACCGTCGGGCAGCACCACGGCGGCGCGTCCGCCGGGCTTGAGCAGCCGGATGATGAGCGCGAGGAACAGGTCGGCGGTCTCGCGCGTCTGGAAGTGCTTGGGGAAGTTGCTCTCGATGCCGTCCTCCTCGCGCCCGCCGAAGGGCGGATTGGTGAGGACGATGTCCACGCGGTCCGCCTGGCCGTAGCTGATGTAAGGGCGCGCGAGCGTGTTGTCGTGGCGTACGAACGAGGGGTCGTCGATGCTGTGCAGCAGCATGTTGGTGACGCACAGCATGTGCGGGAGCTGCTTTCTTTCCACGGCCCGCAGCGCCTGCTGCATGCGCCGCTCGTCCTCCGGGGTCTTCACGTAACGCCCACGCATGTGGCGCAGCGCGCAGGTCAGAAAGCCGCCGGTACCGCAGGCGGGGTCGAGCAGGATCTCGCCGGGTTTCGGGTCAATGCGCTCGGCCATGAACCCGGTGACGGCGCGCGGCGTGTAGTACTCGCCCGCGTTACCCGCGCTCTGCAGGTCGTTGAGAATCTGTTCGTAGAGGTCGCCGAAATGCTGGCGCTCGGAGAGGTTGTTGAAGTCGATGGCGGTGATCTTGTTCACCACTTGGCGCATGAGCTGGCCGGACTTCATGTAGTTGTAGGCATCCTCGAACACGTCGCGCACCACGCGGCGCCGGCCGTCCCTGGCGGTGTTGGGCAACTCCTTCAGCGCGGGAAACAACTCGTCGTTGACGAACGCGAGCAGCGCCTCGCCGGTGATGCCCTCGGGGTCGGCGGCCCAGGCGCGCCAGCGGAATTTCGCCGGGATGGGCGAGCGGTAGCCCTTCTGCATCAGCTCCAGCTCCTGATCCTGGTCGTCGATGATCTTGAGAAAGAACATCCAGCACAGTTGCGAGATGCGCTGGGCATCGCCATCGACG
>JAKALI010000090.1 GCA_021813195.1 Pseudomonadota bacterium | reverse complement strand
ACCGCCCCCCAGTCGGTGAGTGAGGCGGAAGCCGCGCGGGCTTGCGACCGCCTCATGTCACGTCTTGCTGCACAGACCGCCGACGCGCACCTGGCGCCTGCCATCGGAGAGACCCAAGTGAGTGGGGGGGCACACAGCAATGTCGTGCGCTTGCCGCTGCGCGATGCACCCGCTGGGACGAAATCGACATCATCGAGCCTCGGCTGGCGCGATTTCGGCATTCTCGCGGCCAGTCTGGCGATCGGCGTATTTGCGGGCGCACAGGGCATCGCGGAGCGCGCGGGATTGACCGATCCACTCGTCGCGATGTGGGCGATCGGTGGACAATGGGATGAAGATCCCAGTCTTGTTGCCTTCGATGGCGATGGGGAGAGCGGGGCAGAGGAGGACATGCTGTGAGCGCGGCGCCGAATGAGACGCATGCTGCTGCGCCCGCCCCGCGAAGGCGGTGGCGCTGGCTGCTAGTGTTTTCGCTTGCGCTAAATGTTCTGATCGCAGGCGCCGTGGCCGGGGCGCTGTGGTTTGGGCCTCGGCACGCGGGGCGGTCGTGGGGACCGACGCCGGTTGAATATGGCTTGATGCATTTCTCGCGCAAATTGCCGCCGGAACGGCGCGAAAAAGTGCGCGAAATTTTGCGCTCGTCGCGTGCGTCGGTCAGAGAATTGCGCCAATCGGCGAAAGCGGTACGCGAGCGTGCAGCCGAGGAACTGGCATCGAAGACGTACGATCGCAATCGCATGCGCGCAATCCTCGAAGCGGTTGCGGCTGCCGATGCACGGATGCGGGAAGTGGGGGTAGATGCCGTCTTGCAGGCCGTCGATCTACTCACGCACGAAGAACGTCAGGAGTTGGCGGAAGTTTGGCGCAACCGCATGTCCAGCTCTGAGCAACGCAAGACTTCGGACGTTGGGCGCCCATCACCTTGACCCTCATCCTCAGGCTCGAGGTGCAGCATCCATTTACACGCATGTGCCGGAAAAGAAGTCCGGCTGTGTGGCGCGATCCAGACACGTCACCGCGCTCCAGGTCTCATCCGTCTCAGAACCTTCAATCAAACCTGAGCCTTGCTGCTCGAGGAGGACACGGGCGATACAGATTTCCAGCGGCGCTTCAGCCGTGCGCGCGATGCGGCGCGCGTTGCTGACGCTTACCCTCAGCAGGACTGTTGCTCCGTCGTCGTCCGTCGAAATTTCGATTTTCCCGTTCTGTGGGGCATGTTTCAGCGCCTCGGCGAGAATATTGATGAGGATCTGGCGCATCGCGCGCTGCTCGCCCGTAATCTGCATGCCGTTCGGACACGTCGATCGCAGCGTGATCCCGCACTCAGCTGGTCTTGACCCGAAGAAGGCCCACGCTTCGGCGATTACGGTGGCGAGTTCGACGGTTGCATGTTTTGGTGTGGGGCGTGCCAAGGCCGAGGTCAGCGCGAGTGTATCCTCAGCGCTTTTCAACAAATCTCGGCCACCTTGGCGGATGTGGTGGAGATAGTCGTGATAGCGCCGGTCGCCGAGGGGACCGAACACTTCAGCGCTCATCATGTCCGAGAATCCAATGACAGCATTGAGAGGTGTGCGCAACTCGTGGCTCATGCGGGCACTGAGCTCTGCCCAAAGATGCTCGCGCAACTCGGCCTCATGCCGGGCGCGACTGGCCCGGTCGGCAATCTCGACGAGGCGCTGGGCCTGGCGCTCCAGGTCCAGCGCTTTCGAATCGCATTCAAGCCCGGAATCTGTGGGCGCAGACACCGGGCTTGCTGGCGCGGCCCCCTCGAGTCGAGAGAGAGAGAGAACGGCGAGGAGGAGGCCTGTGATCGTCACCAGGATCGGCAGGGGCTCACGTGTCGGCGCGAGCACAGCTACCGCGATCGTGGCAAGATGGAGCAGGGCGGCGATCGGAATCGCGCGACCGGACACGTCACGCAAACGCTGTGGATAGACCTCGAAGTGCTTGTCGAGCCACACGAGCATGGCCTGCGCGCGCGCATGCCTTCCCCGTGGACAGGTGGACGTCGTCCACGCCATCTTGAACCCCCTCGCGCCCCGAATTTTGAATCCTAGCCCAGCGTGACCGGTCCCTGACCCGCATCCGATCACCTGGTTAGTTCACTGATTCGCGACTCGCCTGTCGAGGGAGAATAAATGGCGTCAAGCGTAAACTCTCATTATGCTCAGGCGTCGAGCATTCGGGTCACCATTTCGTAGACATCACGAGAAATATTCTTGTCACGGATCATGCTCTGAAGGGCCTTTCGGGCGAGGCCCCGTCGATGCGGCTCCAGGCTCCGCCAGCTGCGGAATGCGCTCGCCATGCGGGCGGCGATCTGGGGGTTCAGCCGGTCGATTTTCATCAGTTCATCTGCAACAAACTGATAACCGGCCCCGTCAGGTCGATTGAACTGCACCGGATTGTGCATCGCAAAGCCGCCGATCAGGGCGCGAACCTTGTTCGGGGCCGCCGGGCTGTAGAGAGGATGGCCGGTCAACGCTTGGACTTGGGCGAGCGTGTCGGGCAAGGGCGATTGTGCCTGAGCCGTGAACCACGTGTCGATGACCAGATGATCGTCCTTCCAGCGCTCGAAGAACGAGTCCAGAACAACCTGTCGCTCGGGAATATCGAGGCCACATATGAGGGTCAGCCCATGGGCCTCCTCTGTCATGTTGCGTGCTTTGCGAACGTGGGTGACGACGCGGCGCAGATCCTCGGGACCGCCCCGCGCGGTGAGCAGGGTCAGAGCGGCGTTGCGCACAGCGCGGCGTCCAGCGCTGCGGGCGTCCGGCGAGAACCGGCCGCGCTGAGCATGCGCCGCATAGAGCACCGTCAACTCACTTTCGAGCGTGGTGGCGACGAGTCGGGACAACTTGCGATGGGCACGATGGATGAGGTCCGGGTCGACGTCGCGACCGATCTCGCGGGCCACGTCAGCTTCGGAGGGTAGCTTCAACAACTCGGCGCGATAAGCTGGTTCCAGTCCTGGCGTCGCGAGAGCCGCGGCCAGGGCCTTTGCGAACGCTGGACCCCGTGCCACCCGTCGGCCGTCGCGAAGCGCTTCGGTGATCTGCACGAGCGTGCGCATGGCATAGGCGTTGGCCGCTTGCCAGCGATTGAAGAGATCCGTGTCGTGGGCAATCAGGAATTCCAGGTCTCGGTCCGTGAGATCCATGGTGAGGCGCACCGGCGCAGAAAAATGCTGGAGCAGCGAGGGCACGGGGCGGCTGTCAATTCCCTGAAAGCGGAAAGTTTCAGAGCGCTTGCGCACATGCAGCGTGCCATCTGGCAGCGCGGCGCCATCTCCAAGAATGAGATCGAAGGGGCGCCCATTCCGGTCGAGC
This sequence comes from Pseudomonadota bacterium, assembly GCA_021813195.1. Next base: position 6,990 of record JAKALI010000090.1, on the reverse strand, counting down.
AGGGCCATGCGGACAGGGATGTGCAGGGGCTTCTTGCGAGATTGGCCTGGAGTAACAGGCTGCACCTGTTCGATATGGAGCTCTGCGGTACGCGTGCGGCGTTGCCAACTGAGCGAAGTGATTAACTCCGGCGTACCGGCCTGCTCGTACCACAGTTTGAATTGGGACAGATCCGTACCGCTGACCTCTGTGAAGCACGCGAGAAAATCTTCGATCGTCGCGGCCTGTCCATCGTGACGTTCGAAGTAAAGATCCATACCCTTGCGGAAGGCTTGCTTTCCCACGATGGTTTCGATCATGCGGACGAGCTCGGCGCCCTTTTCGTACACCGTGGCGGTGTAGAAGTTGTTGATCTCGATGTAGCTCTCGGGACGGACGGGGTGCGCGAGGGGCCCGGCATCTTCGGGAAACTGAAGGGTCTTCAACTGGCGCACGTCGAGAATGCGCTGCACGGTTGCATCGCGCTCGTCGGCCGAAAATTCCTGGTCGCGATAGACGGTCAAACCTTCTTTGAGACATAGCTGGAACCAATCGCGGCAGGTGATGCGATTGCCGGTCCAGTTGTGGAAATACTCATGGGCCACGACGCTTTCGATCGCTTCAAAGGTCGTATCGGTTGCGGTTTCGGGCGAAGCGAGAATGAGGCGGTCGTTGAAGATGTTGAGGCCTTTGTTCTCCATCGCGCCCATGTTGAAGTCGGACACAGCGACGATGTTGAACACGTCGAGGTCATACTCACGCCCAAAGCGTTTTTCGTCCCATGTCATCGCACGTTTCAGGGCGTCCATCGCCCAGGTGGCGCGATGCTCTTTGCCGTGTTCGACGTAAATCGCCAATTCGACGACGCGGCCTGATCGGGTCGTAAACGTGGATCGGACGGCCGACAAATCGCCGCCGACAAGGGCGAAAAGGTAACAGGGCTTTGGGTGGGGGTCGTGCCAGATCGCGAAGTGGCGGTGGCCCTGCGCCAGTGGGCCCGATTTCACCGGGTTACCATTCGACAAGAGGATGGGCGCGACTTTTTTCTCAGCCTCAATGCGGCAGGTGTAGACCGACAAGACGTCCGGGCGGTCGAGGAAATAGGTGATGCGCCGAAATCCTTCCGCCTCACATTGGGTGCAATAGACGCCGCGCGAAAGATAAAGCCCTTGAAGAGCGGTGTTCGTCTCGGGCGCGATGACAACCCGTGTCTCCAGCGTGAACCGCTCACGTGGCGGGCGAAGCAGTGTGAGCGAGACGCTGTCGCGACGATACTCTTTCGGCGGCAGAGGACGGCCATCGAGGGAAATGTCTTGCAATTCCAGATGCTCTCCGTCGAGCCGGAGCGGCCCGTGCGCCCCCGCGATATCTGAATTCGGACGTATCGTGAGGCGCGCACGGACGCTCGTGCGTCGTGGATCCAAACTGACGTCGAGATCGACCGTGTCGATCAGATAAGCGGGCGGCCGGTAGTCGGAGAGGTGGATGGGCCGGGGTGTGTCCGTGCGCATGAGGCTCAACGCATGAGGGGTTTGTGAAGCGCCGAGGCGGGCGATCATACGCTCTAGCGCCAAATCGCGGCGCAAACCAGCCCGACGGTGCGGGTTTCGGTATGCTGTGTCTTGAAGTGGATGGGGATTGGCATGCTAGTCTCTCAACAGGGTGGGCCGGGTGCAATCCCGCCCGAGGCAGAGTTCTCGAGGAGCGATCATGGCGCGATATGCTCACAGTGTCGGCGGCGAACGCTACGTTTTCGAGGATTTGAAGGATCTGCTCGCCAAGGCGTCCCCTTTGCGATCGGGCGATCAGTTGGCTGGCCTTGCGGCCGCGACGGATGCCGAGCGGGCTGCGGCTCAGATGACGCTGGCCGAGGTGCCGCTGGCAACCTTTCTGCACGAGCATGTCGTGCCGTATGAAACCGATGAGGTGACGCGGCTTATCATCGACACGCATGACGCGGACGCTTTTCGATCCGTTGCCCATTTGACAGTCGGCGGATTTCGGGACTGGCTCTTGTCAGATTTGGCAACGCCGGCCGCCCTGAGCGCCCTTGCTCCCGGCCTCACCCCCGAAATGGTGGCCGCAGTGTCAAAGATCATGCGGAACCAGGACCTCATTCTCGTGGCGCGGAAATGCCGCGTCGTCACGAAGTTTCGCAACACCCTCGGGCTTGAAGGGCGCATGGCGACGCGGCTGCAGCCCAATCACCCCACCGACGACGCGGCAGGGATCGCGGCCAGCATCGTCGACGGGCTGCTCTATGGTAACGGCGACGCTGTAATCGGCATCAATCCCGCGACCGATAGCATCGCGCAGGTGATGATGCTCGTGGACATGACCGACCAGATCATCCGCCGCTACGAAATTCCAACCCAGTCATGTGTGCTCACCCACGTTACGACCACGATCGAAGCCATCTCGCGCGGGGCTCCGGTCGATCTTGTGTTCCAGTCGATCGCCGGGACCGAGGCCGCCAACCGCTCGTTTGGCATCGATCTCGCCGTGTTGACGGAAGGTCGCGATGCGGCTCTTTCATTGAAGCGCGGAACCGTTGGCGACAATGTCATGTACTTCGAGACGGGCCAAGGTTCGGCATTGTCGGCGAATGCCCATCACGGTACCGACCAGCAAACGATCGAAGCGCGTGCGTATGCGGTCGCGCGTCATTTCAAGCCGCTGCTCATCAACACAGTCGTCGGCTTTATCGGACCGGAATATCTCTACGATGGCCGCCAGATCGTCCGGGCTGGACTAGAGGATCATTTTTGCGGCAAGCTGCTCGGCCTGCCGATGGGGTGCGATATCTGCTACACCAATCACGCCGAGGCGGATCAGAACGATATGGATACGCTGCTTACGTTGCTGGGCGTGGCAGGCATTAACTTCATCATGGGAATTCCCGGTTCTGACGACGTGATGCTCAACTACCAGACGACGTCGTTCCATGACGCGCTCTACGTGCGCCGCGTACTTGGCTTGAGACCAGCGCCGGAGTTCGAAGAGTGGCTCTACCGGCAGCACATCTTCGAGCCCGGTGACGTGGCCAAGCTGTCTCGGGATGTGCCGGCCGCCTTCCAGCGCGCCATCGCGGCGGAGTAGCGCTATGGTGGAGCGGTCCGGTGACGTCACAATTGCCAATCCGTGGGCGCATCTGCGCCGATACACGCCCGCCCGCATCGCGCTGGGCCGGTCGGGCGTTTCCGTGCCGACGCGCGAGCATCTCGCGTTCCAAATGGCGCACGCGCGGGCCCGCAGCGCGGTTCATCATCATCTCGACGTGGAGCAGCTTGCCGCGGAGCTCACGCGGCGCTTTGGTGATGTAATCCGCGTCGCGAGCCAGGCTGCGGATCGCGCGAGCTATCTGCAGCGCCCCGATCTAGCCCGCAGGCTCGAGGCAGCATCCCTGGAGCGCCTCGCCACCCAAGCTGGCGGACCCTACGACATCGTGATCGTCATCGCCGAGGGCCTGTCCGCGCTCGCCATCGAGCGTAACATCGTGGGGTTCCTCGACGCCTTCCTTCCGCACGTGGACCAATCGGGCTGGCGACGCGCACCGCTCGTGTTAGCCGAGCAGGGTCGCGTGGCGCTCGGTGACGAGATCGGCCAAGCGCTCGCCGCCAAGGCAGCGATCATGCTGATTGGCGAGCGCCCTGGCCTCTCCTCACCCGACAGTCTGGGCATCTACCTGACCTATGAACCGCGACTTGGGCGAACGGATGCGGAGCGCAACTGCATCTCCAACGTGCGCGCGGAAGGCCTGTCCTACGCCGAGGCCGCCTACAAACTCCACTACCTCGTCAGCGAAGCCCTCCGGCGAAAGCTGTCGGGTGTTGAATTGAAAGACGAGGCCGCGGCGCTGCCTTGCGAAGCGCCCACGTCTGCCCGCAACTTTTTGCTCGATGCGCCCAAAGGCTGAGCGTCTCACCTTCGCGTCGGTCGGAGCAAACTCGTCTCCGGCAGCACACGGGCCTTCACTTCGCGCAAGGCAAAGCTCGAGCGCAGGCGGGCAACGCCAGGCAGGCGGGACAATTCCTGGCGATGGATGCGTTCGTAATCGGCCAGATCGCGCGCAAGGACCGTGAGCACGTAGTCGTCCTCTCCGGACATCAGATGACAGGAGACGATGGACGGTGCGGCCATCACGGCTTTTTCGAATGCGGCGAGCAGTTCTTCGTTCTGGCTCTTCAAGCTCACCTGCACGAGCACCGACGTCTTGAGACCCAGAGCGGGTCGGCTAATGCGAGCTTGATAGCCTTCGATGACGCCGCGCTCTTCGAGGGCTCGAATGCGCCGGGCGATGGCGGTTGCCGACAACGGGATGCGTTCGGCCAACTCGACTTGCGTGAGCCGGGCATTGGCGGCGAGCTGCCCGAGAATGGCCACATCCAGCGCATCAAGGAGCTCTGACATTGGAAACCTGCGCTATTTTGCGATTGACGCAGGATATCGGTGCATTTTCGGCGCTGCAACCACGAAATTCGCCAACCTCCTGCAAACGAGGCTGCATATAATTAGGTTTACAACTCGATCGTTCCGCAAAGCGGGACCCCCAAGGGAGGATACGATGCGCATCGGCGTTCCAACGGAAATCAAAGCGAACGAGTACCGCGTCGGTCTCGTGCCGGGCTCCGTGCGAGAGCTGACGGCCAAAGGGCACACCGTCTTTGTCCAAGCCGGAGCGGGAGCCGGCATTCACGCGGATGATGAAGCCTACAAGGCAGCCGGGGCGACCATCGTACCGGACGCGGCAAGCGTGTTTGCGCAGTCTGAGTTGATTGTGAAGGTCAAGGAGCCGCAGAAGGTCGAATGGGAGCGGCTGACACCTGACCACATCCTGTTCACATACTTGCACTTAGCGCCCGATCCGGATCAGGCGCGCGGTCTGATGGCCTCTGGCGCGACGGCGATCGCCTATGAGACCGTGACCGATCCCAACGGCGGCTTGCCGTTGCTGGCGCCGATGAGTGAGGTCGCAGGACGGCTTGCGATCGAGGCGGCTGCGATTGCGCTACGCCGTCCGACCGGCGGTCGCGGTGTCCTGATGGGCGGCGTGCCGGGCGTGCGGCCGGCCAAGGTCGTCGTGCTCGGCGGTGGTGTGGTCGGCACGCATGCGGCGCGCATGGCCGTGGGACTGGGCGCAGACGTGTCCATCCTCGACAAATCGCTGCCGCGGTTGCGCCAGTTGGATGAGATGTTCCACGGCCGCGTGCGCACGTTGGCCTCCACGCTGGAGACCGTTGAGAGTGAGGTGTTGTCGGCTGACGTCGTCGTCGGCGCGGTGCTGGTCGCCGGCGCCAGCGCGCCGAAGCTCGTCACGCGCGACATGCTCAAGCGCATGAAGACCGGCGCGGTGCTGGTCGATGTGTCGATCGATCAAGGCGGTTGCTTCGAGACCTCACGGCCCACAACGCACGCCAATCCGACGTTCGAGGTCGACGGCATCATTCACTATTGCGTTGCGAATATGCCGGGCGCCGTGCCGGTGACTAGCGCGCAGGCGTTGAACAACGCAACGCTGCCCTTCGTGATGAAGCTCGCCGACAAGGGTCTTGCGGCCTTCGATCGCGATCCGCATCTGGCCGCCGGTCTCAACGTCAAGGGTGGCCGAATTATGCATCAAGTCGTTGCGGCGTCGCTCGGTTTCGATCGGCTCGAAGAGGGAAAGTCGTTCCCCGTCGCGGCGGAGTGACCTGACACGCGACGGGCCTGCCAAGCAACCCAAAGGTCGATCGTATCAGAGAAGGGCCGCATCCGTTGCGGCCCCTTCCGTTTTGGCGAGGTTGCCGGTATCTCCGCGGCGTCAGCAGGGTCCGTGACAGTGAAACAAGGCGAAGGTGCCCGCTAATGAGCCGTTACGACGAAAGCCCCCGGGCTGAGCTTGGGATCGCGGCCGCGGCAGCCTTTTTGGGTGCGGCCGGTGTTGGACTGGCCGCCGTCGCCGCCCACCGTATCCCCGACCCCGCCCTCGCGACTGCGGCTCAGATGCTGATGATCCACGCGGTCGCCGTCCTCGCGCTTGCCGCATGGGCGGTGCGCTCGCGCACCTCGGCAGGCATGTGGCGGGTGGCGGCGCGGTTGATCCTGCTCGGCGTCACCCTGTTTTCAGGCGACATCGCGCTACGATCCTTTTATGGCGAGCGGCTGTTTGCTCTGGCGGCCCCCCTAGGCGGCAGTCTCGTGATTTTAGGCTGGGTGGCGGGCGGTGTCGCGGCGCTCAAGGACTGGTTGGCGGCGGGCCGCTGCCGGGATTGAGGGCACAAGCGTGTCATACGACCGTTACATCCAGCCTATGAATTGCGGAGCGTCGATCGCGAGGAGTTGGGGACGATGACGGATAAACCTTCGACTGGTTCGGTGGATTGGGCGCGGCGCGTTGAGGAGGATCTGGCGGACAGCTTCGATGAGGAATTGGAGTTGGAACTTGACGAGGATCGGCTCATCGAGTCCTTCGATACTCTTGCCGAACGGCCCGAGCCCGGCGCGGACCAGCCCTCCCGCGCCGTCTATTTCAAAGAGTTGTTCCGGCTCCAGCGCGAGTTGGTCAAACTGCAGGATTATGTGGTGCACAAGGGCCTCAAGGTGGTCGTCGTCTTCGAAGGACGCGATGCGGCTGGCAAAGGTGGCGTCATCAAGCGCATCACACAGCGGCTCAATCCTCGCGTTTGTCGCGTGGCTGCGCTTCCAGCGCCGAACGATCGCGAACGCACGCAATGGTATTTCCAGCGCTATGCGGCCCATCTTCCCGCAGCGGGTGAGATCGTGCTGTTCGACCGCAGCTGGTACAATCGCGCGGGCGTGGAACGCGTCATGGGTTTTTGCACCGAAGAGGATGTGGAAGAGTTCTTCCGCTCCGTTCCCGAATTCGAAAAAATGTTGGTGCGCTCCGGCATCATTCTGCTCAAGTACTGGCTCGAAGTGAGTCCCGACGAACAAACCCGCCGGCTCGAGTCGCGGATCAGCGACGGCCGCAAGATCTGGAAGCTTTCGCCGATGGATCTGTTGTCCTACGGC
>JAKALI010000089.1 GCA_021813195.1 Pseudomonadota bacterium | reverse complement strand
TGAGCGAACCTAAGGACGCATAAGTCTTCACAGCGGCGCGTTCGTATCGCTCCATGGCGCGATCGAAACGAGCGCGCTCGGCCTCCTCGTTACCAAAATACTTGACCGTCTCGAAATTGAGCAGGCTGTCGATCGCCTTGGTGTTGGCGTCCGTGTCGCTATCGTTCATTTCGCGCCGGATGGCGATGCGTCGCTCAGAGGCCGCGAACGTGAACCAGAGGTAGGCCGCGATCGTGACGAGCAGAATGACGACGTACGTCCAATCGAAGAAATAAATGAGCAACCCGCATACGAGCAGCAATTCCAACAGCGTCGGCACGAGCTGCAGGATCCCCATGCGCATGATGAGGTCGATGCCGCGCGTACCGCGCTCGATCACGCGCGAAAGTCCGCCGGTGCGCCGTTCCAGATGAAAGCGCAGGGACAAGCGGTGAAGGTGTTGGAACGTGCGGTTGTTGAGCGCGCGTACCGCGTTCTGGCCAACCTTGGTGAAAAGAACGTCGCGGATCTGGTTCAGCACCATCGACACGACCCGCCCGGCGCCATAGGCCAAAATCAAGAGTGTGAGGCCAATAGAAAGTTCGCCTGCGCCGAGCGTCATCGTCGAGGGCGCGTCCGCAGTCAGCCAGTCCGTTATGTGCTTGAAGGCGATCGGGATGAGCACCGTTACGAGCTTGGCCAGAACGAGCATGGCAAAGGCCAGCACGACGTTGGCGCGCAAATCTGGCCGTCCCTTTGGCCACACGAACGGCAGCAGTCCGCGAAAGACCGTCCAATGGTCCGCGCGGGCTTGAAGGCCGAGAAAGTTTGGATTCTCGCCCTTCATCGGCGCCTTGGGCAGTGCGCTGCTCTGTCCGTTCTTGATTGTGGCAGGGGCACGTGAAGTTGACGTCGAGGCATCCATGCTGTGTCGGTTTCACATCTTGATGAAACGAGAGCGCTGCGCAGCGCGATGGACCGCGTTATGAGCGCTGATTGCTGGGAACTCTAGCGCTCCGCGCCCGTCTAGGACCAGAGAATTCTTTTTTTCGTCAGCGAGGCAGCCGCAAACGTTGACACGGCTTGACGATGTCGGGATCCGCGAGGCGACCCCTGTTGGCATTGTAAATGCGAGTCCAACGGCGCCCGCTGCCGTACGTGCGCCGCGCGATAGACCACAGCGTATCGTTTGCGCCGACGATGTACCATCGTTTTCCGTGTCGATAGATCATGCGGCCGGTGCGGCAGCGCGTCGCTGATGATCCAGTTAAAGACGAACTTGAGTACGTGCCATCCGAGATCAATCGCGCGCGGCCTTGCGAATCAATCCACTGCACAATCGGGGGCTCGGCGGAGCCCTCCTCGTTCGGCGTCTCCTCGTTGTCCTCCAGCCGCGCAGCGCGCGCGTCCTCGTCAGGTTTCTCCCCCGGCAACCAGAATCGTTCGAGCATGATTGGGGGCTGGGGCGCACGGGGAGCCAGCTCGCCCGTGTTGCCGGAGCCGGTGCGCCGATCTGCTTCCGCACGCGCCTCCTTGAGCCGCTCCAGATTTTCGGCGATCTGCCGGTCGGTTTCTTCTTTGCGACGGCGCAGCTCCTCGGCGGCTTTGCGTTCCTGCTCCGCTTCGCGCTCGGCTTCTTGCGCTGCGGCGGCGGCCCGGCGCTTCTGATCCTCAGCGCGTCGGGCGTCTTCGGCTTTTCGTCGTTGCGCCGCGTCGTCCTCGGCCCGGCGGCGTTCTTCGGCCACGCGTTTGGCGTCCTCCCGAGCGCGCTCGGTATCGCGATCCTGAGGTTTCTTCTGCGGTTCAGCTACGCTTGGCGCGGGGGGCGGCGCAGCTTTGGCGGCGGTCTCGACGCTGGGGGCCGGAGGTGCTCCCGGGACGGGCACGGACAACTCCTTGGCAATGCGCTCATCGTACGTGCGCGCGGAACGTCGCAACCAATCAACGATTTGATCAATCGAGCGGCCGATGGCCCCCCCAGGCTTCTCGTTGTCAGCAGTCGGAGGTGAGGGGGCTCCCGTGTCGGTGCCGATCTGCGCAGGACGAGGTGTCGGTTTGTCGGGACCGGCGCCCTGCTGTGGACGCATGTCACTGTCCGCCGAGGATTTCGGCGCTCCGGGGTTCGACTCTTTCATCACCTCCGCGAAGGCCTGTCCGGCGTCCTCCGCCAGCCGCTCGGCGCGCGCACGCACCTCCGGCATCTTCGCGACGTTCCCCGTCGCCTCCGTTGGTTGAGAGAACACGCTCTCGTAAGCGACCACGGCGGTGGCACCGAGACCTGGCGGCACAGCAATGCGCACTTCGTCGCCGACGATGTCCGAGGCGTTCGTTAAAACGCAAACCACATGCAGGCGATGCTCACCGGAACTGAGACCGTCCTCGAGCCGGATCATCCAGCGACCGTCACGCGTCGCACGCGTTTCGGCGATCATGCGATTGGCTGCGAGCAGACGGACGAGGCCGCCCGCCTCAGCCCGCCCTTCGAATTCGGCTGCGCCACTGGTTACGGTCACGCGCTCGATCGTGGGCGGCCGTGCTGCGGCAAAAGCGGATGGCACCATCGAGTGCAGGAGAGCGTAAAACCCCGAACGGGCCGACTCTCCCGGCGTCGCGGTCACGACGCCCCCTGCGACGCCAGCTAAGGCTGCCGCGCCGATCACCGCAATTGCGAGGGCCACAGTACGCTGCACCGTCACGCCACTCCTGTCCTTGACTGGCGGCTGCCCCCGCCCACATCTCTAGACGTTATATGGGTTTCAAGGAAGGCCAGCATACACTCCTCATCCTGCTCGGGCGTGAAATTGCGGGAGCGGTCTCCGGCACTCTCCGCCGTGCCTCAATTCTCGCCATGGACGGACGTAAAGGTCAGTTTGCAACGACAGTTGTTCACCAAGCCGAGGTCATCATCCGCGTGCCAACGAAATCCGATGCCAAAACAAGCAGATCGCGTTTCACGACGAAAGAAAACGAGACGTTAACCGTAAAGCCGGCGGGCGTTTCATCCGGATCGACGAGTAAGAGCCCCCGCGGGGCTGTGCCGCGCAAGCCGGCCGCAGCCCGCCGTGCACCGGAACGTTCCGTTTGCGTCTATTGCGGTTCGGGGCTCGGCACCAACCCAGCCTACGCCGAGGCGGCTCGCAAGTTGGGCCAGGACCTCGCGAGGGCGGGATATGGGCTCGTCTATGGCGGTGGGTCGCTCGGGCTGATGGGTGAAGTCGCGCGCGCCACGCTGGCAGCGGGCGGACACGTCACGGGCATTATTCCCGGCTTTCTCACCGACCGCGAGCAGATGCTAAAGGACGTCAATGACCTCATCGTCACGCGCGACATGCACGAGCGAAAGAAACTCATGTTTGAGCGTTCGGCAGCGTTCGTTGCGCTCCCCGGCGGGGTTGGCACGCTTGAAGAATTGGTGGAACAACTCACCTGGTCGCAGCTTGGCCAACACGACAAGCCCATTATCGTCGCCAATGTCGCGCGCTTTTGGGACCCGTTCCTCGATCTCCTCGCCCACATGAAGTCGGACGCGTTCATCCGCGCTGGCATCGACGTGCGCTTTACAGTCGTCGACGAGGCCTCAAAGGTGGTGCCTGTATTGATGGCGCATTTTGCGAAGCAGACCGACATCGATCCTAGTCTGGGCGTACTGGCCAATTTCTAGCCCGCTCTGCGCACCGATGTGGCAAGCTGTTGGCGGGCCGACGGCGCGCCTTCTTGACGGCACACGAATCACTGCAGGCTCATGCTGATCAGCCGGGGCAGCGCCCCGCCACGTGACGTGAGGAGTCTGGACCCCGATGAGCCCGCGCGCACCCTTGTCCGCGAAGGATATGCCTCAACGATCCGCCAAAGCTCGTCCCCCGCACCTCAAGGCGGTGGAAAGGCCCGGTTTCGACAAACGGACCATTGCTCTTGTCTATGATTTCGACGGCACGCTCTCGCCGCGGCCCATGCAGGAGTACTCCTTCCTGCCACAACTCGGGCTCGACCCGAAGGAGTTCTGGGCCGAGTGCGGGCGCGTGGCGAAGGAACAGGGTGCTGATCCGCTCATCACCTACATGCACCTCATGTACAAGAAGGCGCGCGAAAAGGGATTGCGGGTCGATCGCGATGATCTCGTGCGCCAGGGCGCGGCGGTCGAGCTCTATCCCGGCGTGACGGAGTGGTTCGGCGAGATCGACGCCTATGTGCGCTTGCGCGCCGAAACCCACGGCATCACGTTGCGCCATTATCTCGTGTCGTCTGGGCTGACCGAAATCATCGAGGGCACGTCGATTTATCCCAATTTTCACAACGTGTTTGCGAGCGAATACTGGTTTGAGCCCTACGAAACGCCGTTTCCCAAGCGCGTCATCACCGACACCGGCAAGACGCAGTATCTCTTTCGCATCAACAAGGGCATCGAGGATTTGGGCGAAAGCATCAACGGTCACATGCCCGAGCACGAGCGGCCCATTCCCTGGTCGAATATGATCTATTTCGGCGATGGTGAGACGGACGTGCCCTCGATGGCCCTCATGAAGAAATCCGGCGGCTATGCGATTGCTGTGCATGATGCGGCGCGTTCGGCCGATACGTGCCGCGAACTGTTCCGCGCGGGCCGCGTCGATTTCTATGCGCCCGCCGATTATCGCCGCGGCTCGCAGCTGTTCAAGCGCACCTGCCTGCTCCTCGATCGCATCCTCGCCGATATCCGCGTGCGCGAGGAGGTGTGGGTGTTGGGAGCGGACGGTTGATCGTTGACAAAAAGCCAGGTGTTTGGTCGATTTTCCGCGGATGAAGTCGGAGCCTTGGGTGAAAACTCGGTGGGCTGATCACATTCGCTTCGCAAACGAATGGTTCGATGACGGAAATGTCGAATTCTACGGCTGAGCTGCTCGCGAAGTTGCGAAACGAAAAGATCCGACGCGGGGCGAGATGATCGCCAGTCATCTTCGTAAAGAGTGGAGGAGATGATATGCGAAGTTATTGCTTTGTACTGTTTGGGGCCGTTCTCGTGTGAACTCCCGCGTTGGCTCTGGATGATGAGAGCGGCTCTTCGTCGAGCTATTCTTCACCCTCGTCTTCGTCGACTTATTCATCTCCTTCCTATGAGCCGGCCACTCCGACATATGGCGGTGGAACGAGCGAGACGTATTCCTCTTTGGGATCCTCCAGCCCGTACGAGCCCTCCATCTCATCCAGTTCGGATCTTGGCACGCATGGGGGTCAATATCTCGATCCGGGGCAGAATTCGATTTGGGAAGATTACGGGGGAATTCAAACCTGGAGCCCGAATTCAGGATGGTCGCGTCCCCACTCGAGCGCTGCGCAGGACCCTGCTGCGGGAGGTGCGCAGGGAGGGTCCTCTGATCAGTAATCGTGTCGAGGCGCGGCAGAACTGCCGCAATCGGTCGATTGCCACGAACATGTGACATGTATCTCCTCGGATGGCCATCTCATCAGCATCAATATCTGAGCCCTGGGCTTATCTGACGATGGAGATGGCGAGCCGGAGGCATCTACCTCAGGCGATTCAACGATCTCAGCATCCCGCTTCACCGCCAACGAGATGATATTTTGAGTGTGAAGCCTCCGCCCACGATAGTAATCGAGTTCAGTCTATGGAGATGATTGAGGAGCTGAGCAGTCCCAATCCACGATCAGTATTCGCGACCAGCTCGCGTTGTTTCGTAACTCCATGCTTCAGCAGGGAGTGGTTGGTCGCCGCGTACAGGCTCCGCACACTTATTTGAAGAGCACCAGCGACAAGGCCATCGCGCCCATGCCGACGATGAGGCCGTAAACCGCCTCATGACCCTTCGAATAGCGCTTCGACTCCGGCATCAATTCATCGAGCGCCAGAAAGACCATCACACCCGCGATGACGCCGAACACCGCGCCGTAGACGGCCGGGGAAAGAAACGGCGCCAGCAGGATATAGCCGAGCAGCGCGCCGACGGGCTCGGCAAGGGCTGAGAGCGCCGAGGCGAGTACGGCTTTGCCGCGGCTGCCCGTCGCATAATAGACCGGTACGGCGATCGACACGCCCTCCGGGATGTTGTGAATGGCGACGGCGAGCGCGAGTGGGGCACCGACGACCGGACTATCGAGCGTGGCAAAGAACGTTGCCAAGCCTTCCGGGAAGTTGTGGGCGGTAATTGCAGCGGCGGCGAGCAGGCCCACGCGCTTCATGCGCTCTTGATGCACATGCGCGCCGATGCCCTCCATGCCGGCGTGTGGGTTGGGCACGAGTCGGTCGATTAAAGCGAGCAGCAGAATTCCGCCGAAGAAGGCCAGGGTAGCGGCGGTATAGCCGGTTTTTTCGCCGAACTCCTGCGTGAAGGAGATGAGCGACTTGTTGAAGATTTCCACCAGCGACACGTACACCATCGCACCGCCAGAGAATGCGAGCCCGAAGGCCAGCATGCGTGGATTGGAGACATTGGCGCGGATCACGAGCAGGCTGCCCAGGATCGTAGCCGCAGCAGCCCCCGAGCACACGGCGAGCGCGAGCAGGACAGGCGGCGAGAACAATTCACTCATGCAACATCATTCATGAAACGCACAGGGTGGATGCGGCCGCTCGTCATCGAACATCGAACTTGGTCTGCGGTCGCCGTGGTGGCGCTGTGATGGCTCGCACAAAGACAGCACGTCAGTCCAACCTGCCCTTGTCGTGCGTAGCGATAGCATAACGGTTGGTGGGATCAATACTGTTCGCATGTGCAGCCCGCGATGGCGGGGCTCCTTGTTGCGGGCGCAACGGTGCGATGGGCATCCGGCAGGCGAAGCGGATCAAAACAGATCGCGATCTTGGACTGAGCAGTTCAGAAAAGAATGAATTTGTTCATGGGGTTGAATGTTAGGATTTGCGACCTCATATGCCAGAAGAACGCCGGGACGTTCGCCAACCTTGGAACGAAAAGGAACTCTTCCGTATGATGCTCTCGAAACTGACATTGGGCCTCAGTGCGGTCCTGTTGGTCGCTGGTTTTGGCTTCGGCTCGGCCCATGCGGCACCCCTGACGCCCTCTGCCGCTGCGATCATCGCGCCGGTCACGACGGACGTCATGCCGGTCCATGCGCGTCCCTATCGTCATTGTCATTGGCGCAACGGCCGCAAGTGGTGTCATGGACCCCATTACTACCGCCGCTACTATGGACCTGGCGTGACGCTCTACTTCGGCAAAAAGCCCCGCTACTATAAACATCGCAAATACCATCACCGCAAATATCATCACCACTACAACAAGAAGCGCTGGCGCTGAGCTGCGTGCGACAGAATGCGGTGACGCATCGATGGACGCGCCCTGTCGGCGCGTCCCTCTTCCTATGACGACGGCATGTTTGGCACGTCACTGAGGCCGCGGGGCCGTAACTTCAAATGGCGATAGCTTCGCCGGTCGGATGAATAGCGGACGGATCGAGTGCTTTGCGATAGATATGCCAAGTCGCGTGGCCGATGACGGGCAAGAAGATCAGCAGGCCAAGAAAGGCGGAAAGAATCGATAGTCCTACGGCCATGCCGATGAACATGCACCAAAAGGCCATGGTGCGCGGATTGGCGAGGACGAGGCGCACGCTCGTGACCATCGCCGTGACGAAATCCACATCGCGGTCATACAGCATCGGGAACGAGACGACAGAGATTGAAAATACGGCAAAAGCCACGAGCGCCCCGGCGAAGTTGCCGAGTGCAAGAAATGCGAGCCCGGATGGGGTCGTGAACAATTCGTCGATGGCATGAGGCTCGAAGCTGTTGATCCCGCCGAAGCCAAACGTGAGCACGGCCGCGATCACGAGCCACAGGAGAAGCGCAAACCCGACAGCAAGCGCCATCCACTTTAGATCGCCGCGTCCTGCCCGCTTCAGCCCGCCAAAAACGCCCGGCCACGATACCGTTTCGCCCCGCTCAAGACGTTCACTGATGGCGTAGTAGCCCACCGCGGCGAACGGGCCGATGAGAGCAAATCCCATAGCCAAGGGATAGGCGAGGTAGGGCGCATCGAGCCACCACACCAGCGCGACCAGTATCCACCCGCCAAGTGCATACATGGCACTGAACATCAGACCGTAGCCGGGAGCTGCGCGAAAATCGGCGATACCGGCTCCGATCGCGTCGTTGAGGTCGTCGAGCGTGATCTCGCGAACGCCGGGCCATCGGTTCTTGTCTGCCATCGTCATCCCTCGAGTGCGCCGAGCACGCACAACCGTTCGTGTGCGGACGTCATGTTCAGGCAAAAGTTGCTCGCACGCTGGTCTCACCTATGGCCGCCGTTGCGTCAAGTCTGTCGCAGCATTTCTGATACGCATCAGCTCCCTGGGGCTGCGGGGTGTCAAACGCGTTGGCCGCTGCCAGGGCCAGCAAAACAAAAGCGGCCGTGGGGCATCCAACGGCCGCTTTCCCGTTTCACAGCACTTGAGTAGCTGATGCCCGGTGAATTATTGGTTCGCCGGCGAACCTCCAGCGCCCTCGCTGCTCGCATCGGAGAACTTGGTTTTGCTCGATGCACTCTTGAGAACCTGCTCGAAGTAGACCGGATCGTCGCCGATGGTCAGGTTGGGCGAGCAATTCGGCGTACAGCTGAAGGATTGGCGAAGCCCAGCTTTGTTGACGTTGACGACCCGACGCTCATCGCGCTCCACGACGATGCGTTGATCCTGGATGACGTTGCGCTCCGAATCGAGAGCAATGATGTTCGTGATGCCGAACGTCTTGCCCGTGATCACCAGCATATTGCCGCCCTGCACGCTGACATCGGCAATCGAGGGATTGCCGATGATAATTTCGCTCACTTGGCGCGGCAGGCGCAGCAACTGGGACTGGTCGTAGCGAACGATGAGATCGTTGGCGGACGCGGGTGCTGGCAGCCAGGCCGCGGCAAGGAGGGCCAGAGCCGCGGCCACTATCCCGAAGGACCTTCCAGCAAAGCCAAGGCGCGTCGGACGGGTGGTCAGTTGAAGGCGAGACATCTGGGGGACCCCTCGATCGAGTCGAATCTGTAGGATCATTTGCTCAGCAATTGGTGAATGAATTGCAAACGACTGTTCCCAAGTCGACTGTGATCGGAGGTCGGTGGCGCGTTCGCTGAGGCTGACACCGTGCAACAGCCCGAGCAGGTCGACTTTTTTCGGCCTTAGCCGCCGCCGCGGCGGTCGCGGCCGGATCCTGTCAGGGCCGATCGGCAGAGTTCTGCGTCAGTCAAATCGCGGCCCAGGATTGCAGCGAGGCCAGTACGTGATCAAGGAGAGGTGATAAACACGCTGCGCGTTCATAGTCGTTATCGCGTCAATGGGGCCTAAAACGAATTATTAATCAAAATATCGGCCATTGATGCATGAATATATCATGTATAATAAACTATTTACCAAGACTATACATGGGAAAAACTTTTATCTTGCATGTTTTTCTCAATTATCATCCCGAAATTTAACTCGAGCGCAATAAGTATTGATCAGCGAAAATTTCGCTTTTACCTGGGATTAAGAGGTGAAGGCTATCTTCTGCTCAGTTCAGAGGCCACGGGTCAAGCCCAGCAATGAACTGCATCGAATGTAAACCACGGATTGGGAGACTTCCAAAATGACCATCTTCTCGCGTTTTCTGAAGGACGAGTCGGGCGCCACGGCTATCGAGTACGGCCTGATCGCCGCTCTCATCGGCGTCGCTATCATCACCTCGGTCGGTAACGTTGGTACCGCCCTCGACGCGATGTTCACGACGGTCGCAGGTTCGCTCTAATTCTTTGAGGCAGATGCCTCACTCCCATGTCCCAAGCACCTCGCCGCCATCCGCGGCGAGGTGTCCGGACCGGAAAAAACGCAAGCCGCTCGATCCGCCGGTTCGAGCGGTTTTCGTTTGGGCGAAGCGACGCCGCCCACGGCTCTTGTACTGACCCGGCGATCTGACGTGCAGGATCTCGTCTTAACCTTCGCAATTGCAGTGCTGCAGGGATTCAGGCGGCGGCGAGGAACTTGTTCAAAAAGCGCTCATAGATCTGGGTGAGGCGCTCCAGATCGTCGATCGTAACGTGCTCGTCGACTTGATGGATCGTCGCGTTCACGAGTCCGAATTCCACCACCGGACAATAATCCTTGATGAAACGCGCATCCGAAGTGCCGCCACCCGTCGTCAGCTTCGGATGTCGTCCCGTCACCTCGCAAACTGAGTTCGAAAGTGCCTCGACCAACGGACCGGGCTCAGTGAGGAAGACATCACCGTTGCCGGCCATGGTCAGGCGATAGCGTGCGCCCGTTGCCTCGGCAACAGCCTCACATTGCAGCCGCACCCAGTCTTCAATCGTGGATCGATTCCATAGATCATTGTAGCGAATGTTGAAGGTTGCGCGCGCCGAAGCCGGGATGACATTGGTCGCCGTGTTCGGCA
>JAKALI010000088.1 GCA_021813195.1 Pseudomonadota bacterium | reverse complement strand
TCGCGGCTGTCGATAAGGCGTTGCGGGAAGCCAACCTTGGGGTCAATCCTATCGTCGATGGACAAATCATCCGGTTGCCGTTGCCGGCACCGACGGCACGCGCGACAGTCATCGCGGATTAATGCGCGCTTGGCCGGCTGCGGGAAGAGTTGCGGCAAGTCGACAGCACTGTTGCTTCGGCCTCGGTCAAACACGAGACATCGCCAGATGGGATGAACAATGTCGGCCTTGACGACGTACGATTTGAAAGAACTTGAAAATCGCATGCGGGCCTCGCTGGAAGCGTTTAAGCGTGAACTGGGCGGTCTGCGCACCGGCCGCGCCAGCGCGCATCTCCTCGACGGGGTCCAGGTCTCCGTCTACGGTTCGCGCTCGCCCATCAATCAAGTCGCGACCGTGTCGACGCCGGAACCGCGCCTGATTACGGTCCAAGTCTGGGACCGCAGTAACGTCGCGGCTGTCGATAAGGCGTTGCGGGAAGCCAACCTTGGGGTCAATCCTATCGTCGATGGACAAATCATCCGGTTGCCGTTGCCGGCACCGACGGCCGAGCGGCGCGCAGAACTCGTCAAGCAGGCCCACAAATACGCCGAAAGCCACCGCATTACGGTCAGAAATGTGCGCCGCGACGGGCTCGACCTCCTCAAGAAGCTCGAAAAAGACGGCAAAATGAGCGAAGACGAGCACAAGAAAAACGCAACCAAGGTTCAGGAGCTAACGGACCGTCTGATCAAGGAGATCGATCAGACGCTGGCCGCCAAGGAGGCCGAGATCCAGAAGGTCTGAGGCTCGCGAGTGACTCGCAGTATTCAAGACGGGCGTTTGTTGCACTGTTATCATGGACCAGCGCTCTCCTAGGGCGCGCAGCCAAACGTGATCCCCACATGACCGTGAGCTTGAGCCGCGCCCCGACTTCGACGCCCCAGCATGTTGCGATCATTATGGATGGTAACGGGCGCTGGGCTGCGGAACGGGGTTTGCCTCGTGCCCTCGGGCATCGTCAGGGCGTCGAAGCGGTCCGCCGCACCGTTCGAGCGGCGGGAGAACTCGGTGTCCGCTATCTCACGCTGTACAGTTTCTCGTCGGAGAACTGGTCGCGCCCGCTGGCGGAAATCGACGATCTCATGGGTTTGATGCGCCGCTATATCCGCGGCGATCTGGCCGATCTGCATCGCTCGAATGTCGCCATCCGGGTCATCGGTGAGCGGGACCGGATCGAACCAGACCTTCTAGCGCTGATGGACGAAGCGGTGGAGCTGACGCGTAATAATGACGGTATGACGCTCGTCATTGCCTTTAATTATGGCTCGCGCACGGAAATTACGAACGCTGTTCGCCGCATCGCGCGCGAGGTTGAGGCCGGACTGATCGCAATTGAGGACGTCACCTGCGAGCGGGTGAGCGCAGCTTTGGACACCGCTGGGATTCCCGATCCCGACCTCCTCATTCGCACCAGCGGAGAAATGCGGTTGTCGAATTTTTTGCTCTGGCAAACGGCCTATACCGAGTTCGTTTTCTTGGATTGTTTTTGGCCAGATTTCGCCCGCGAACAGTTCGAGCATGCTCTGGAGATTTACAGAACCAGGGTGCGAAGATTCGGCGGGCTGTCACAGCGTTCGAGCGCCTGATGAGGTGCTTATGAGCGATCCAGGTGAAGAGGCCCCAAGGCTCACCCATCAGCCTCCAGTCCGTGCGGCGATGAGATCGCGATTGGGACGGGACTTTCCTGCGCGACTGGTGTCAGCGGTCGCATTGGCAGCGCTGGCCCTCGGGCTTCTCTATGCCGGATCCGTTCCGTTCGCCGTCCTTGTGTGTCTCGTTGGAGGGCTCGCCAGCTGGGAGTGGTCGCGCATGGTGCGCGCGACGGGTCTCGATGTTGCATTCCTTGTTCAAGCGGTGGCCGTCGTCATGGCTGCGACCCTGTCGGGCGTCGGGCTGGCTGCGTTGGGATTGGTGGTGGTGGTCGTCGGGGCCATCTTGGTTGGGCTGCTGACGTTCGGCCGTCGGCCGCTTCTATCGGCTGCAGGCGTGCTTTATATCGGCCTGCCAGCGGTCGCCGTGCTCTGGCTGCGCGAAGATGTCCCCCACGGGCTCATCGCCGTTCTATTCCTGCTGATGGTCGTCGCTGTAACCGATACTCTGGCTTATCTGGGCGGCCGGCTGATCGGCGGACCTCGATTGTGGCCGCGCATTTCGCCAGGAAAAACTTGGGCCGGTCTTTTGACCGGGGTCGCAGCGAGCATCGCCGCGGGGGCGGGGTTCTCGCATGCCACCGATGCCGACCCGGTCGCTCTCGGTCTGACCGGCGCGCTATTCGGTTTCACGGCACAGTTGGGAGATCTGGCCGAGTCGGGATTGAAGCGACATTTCGGGGTTAAGGATACGAGCGCCCTGATACCTGGCCATGGCGGCGTTCTCGATCGCATCGATGGATTGGTGGCGGTTGCCGTCGTAGCCGCGCTGGTGGCGTTGCTCATCAACCCGTACGCACCCGCAACGGGGTTGATCTATGGCCGGTGAGACCGTGCGAGACTTTGCGCGCTCGCCAGCTGCGATCCGATTGGTCGAGCCCGCGAGCCAGGCTTTGGACAGGCCCCTCTTACTGAGCATTCTGGGGGCGACGGGGTCAATTGGCGAGAACACCCTAGAACTTGTGGGGCGCGCGCCTGATCGCTTCCAGATCGTCGCACTCACAGCGCAATCGAACGCGCACAAACTTGCCGAGCTCGCGATTGCTCATCGCGCTCGCGTGGCGGTGATTGGTGATCCTTCCCTCTATGGCGAGCTGAAATCGCTCCTTGAAGGCTCGGGCATTGAGGTTGGAGCCGGAGAAGCTGCATTGGTCGAAGCGGCATCGCGCGAGGTGGACTGCGTGATGGCAGCGATCGTCGGCGCTGCGGGATTGAAGCCGACCTTCGCGGCAACTGCGCATGCCAAGCGCGTGGCACTCGCCAACAAAGAATGTCTGGTGTCAGCGGGCGAGGTGTTTTTGAGCGCCGTCCGTCAGAACGGGGCCGAACTCATTCCCGTCGACAGTGAACACTCCGCCGCTTTGCAAGCGCTGACGGGTGCTCCAGCCTGCTCCATCGAGCGCATCGTGCTGACGGCTTCGGGAGGCCCATTCCGCACATTCTCCGCCGAAGCGCTGGCGCAGGTTACGCCCGAACAAGCCTTACGTCATCCCAACTGGTCGATGGGCGCTAAGATCACGATCGATAGCGCGACGTTGATGAACAAAGGGCTCGAGATCATCGAGGCGTATCACCTCTTTCCCGTCAGCGCAGACCAGCTCGACGCCGTTATCCATCCTCAGTCGATCGTCCATTGCCTGGTTGCCTTCGTCGATGGATCCATGCTCGCCCAGATGGCCTCTCCCGACATGCGCACGCCGATTGCCCAGGCGTTGTCGTGGCCTGCGCGCAGCCACACTCCCACGCGACGCGTCGATCTGGTGGCGCTAGGCTCTTTGACGTTCGAAGCGGTCGATCACAACCGTTTCCCCGCCCTGATATTGGCAAAGGAGGCGCTCAAACGCGCTGGCGCAGCTCCGGCCGTGTTGAATGCTGCAAATGAGATCGCCGTTGCAGCTTTCCTTGACCGCAGACTTCGATTCCTCGATATCCCGGTCGTGGTCCGCGAAGTCTTGGAGCAAGCCGAGTCCGGTGGTTTTCTGTGCAACTTAAATTCGCTGGCCGATGTGCTTGACGCGGACGGACATGGGCGCCGACTAGCACGCGCGGTGGTTGCGGCCAGGGCGATGTGAGAAATGTGCCTGTCGCGCTGACAACGAACGACTTGCCTCAGGTCGTCGACATCGTGCCCCAGCGGCCGGGGCTGCCGAACATGCAGTTCGAAAACAAGGAGGATGCAGATGGACGGGCTGGTCGGATTGTTCGGAGGGCCCTTGACGTACATCCTGGCCTTTTTGTTCGTCCTGTCGATCGTCGTGTTTTTCCATGAGCTGGGCCATTTCCTCGTGGCCCGCTGGTGCGGCGTGACGGTCAAGGCGTTCTCGATCGGATTTGGGCGCGAGATCGCCGGCTTCGACGACAAGCACGGCACCCGCTGGAAGCTCTGCTGGATTCCCCTCGGCGGATACGTCAAATTCATGGACGATGAGGGGCCAGCCAGCACGCCCTCGCGCGGCGCGATCGAGGCCATGACACCACAAGAACGCGCGGGCGCCTTTCATGCCAAGCCACTGTGGCAACGCGCTGCCGTCGTCGCGGCGGGGCCGGCGGCCAACTTTCTGTTGGCGCTGGTGATTTTCACTTTGTGGTTTTGGGGTTACGGCGTGCGCATGACCGAAGCGCGAGTCGACGCCGTGCTGCCGGATGGTCCGGCGGCGCGGGCCGGCGTTCTGCCTGGGGACCGCATCTTGGCGATCGAAGGCCGCCCCATCGACAGCTTCGAGCAGCTCCAGAAAGTGGTCATGACCAACGTCGGACGCTCGCTCGCCTTCGATATTGAGCGTCAAGGGGCACTGGTCAAACTCCAGATCGCGCCCGAAGTGCGTCCTTACATTGATGAAATGGGCGACAAGACAACGCGCGTCGTAATCGGCATCAGCCATGTTCCAACGGAACAGACGATACGCTTTCACGATCCCGGCTTGTTGGAAGCCGCCGGGTTGGCCGTCGACCGCACGGCGTTCATTGTGACCAGTTCATTGGGTTATCTGTCGGACGTCATCGTTGGGCGCCAGAGCGGAGATCAGCTGGGCGGGCCAATCCGGATCGCCGATGTGGCGGGGCGCGTTGCCGGGCAGGGCTGGGAAAACCTGATTCACTTGACGGCGTTCATTTCTGTCAGCATCGGTCTCATCAACCTGTTCCCGATCCCGTTGCTGGACGGCGGTCATCTGCTCTTCTACGCTATAGAAGCTGTGCGCCGAAAACCGTTGGATGAACGCACTCAGGAAATGGGTTTTCGGCTCGGGCTGGCGGTGGTGCTTGGGCTTTTCATTTTCGTGACGATCAATGACTTACCGATACTCAAGCGCTGGTTGATCGGGCCGGTGTAATTTGCGATCTGGTGACGTAAACTTGCCACTTCCACGGAGCTTGCTGAATCGTTAAAACCACGACGCTTAGCACCCAGCGGGTTTGAGTCTGCGTCAGTGGCAGGCGATGGCCTGGGGTTCAAGTGTCCGGGTCGAGGGGAACCTGGAGAAGCACCCAGGCGGGCCACAAGCTCGACCTGGTGCAGCAGTGCAGTCTAATTTCGTGGTGCAGCCGGCCGGTGGCGTCCGCGATACCAGGGGGAACGGCAAAGCATGAGGACTGATCCGCGTTTATGTTTTTCCCGGATCACGTCACGTGTGGGCATGCGCCTGCTGGTGGGGTCTGCGGCAATCGCCTTTTTTCTGGCGCTGGGGTCCGCTTGCGGCTTTGTCAGCGTCGCGCATGCACAGACCATCCGCTCCATCGAAGTCGATGGCAATCGCCGTGTCGAAGCCGACACGATCCGCTCGTATCTGCAGGTCTCTCCGGGCGACGCCTACGATCCATCGAAAGTCGACCAATCCTTGAAGGCCCTGTTTTCGACGGGACTTTTTGCGGATGTGGACATTGCGCTGCAAGGCTCGACGCTGCTCGTGCAAGTCGTTGAGAACCCTGTGGTCAACCAGGTCGTCTTCGAGGGTAACAGCGAGGTCGATACTGAGACCCTGCGAAATGAGGTTCAGCTGAAGCCGCGGTCCGTTTTTACACGTGCGCGTGCCCAGGCCGACGTGCAACGCATTCTCGACGTCTACAGTCGGCAGGGTCGCTTTGCTGCAACTGTCGAGCCTAAGATCATTGAGCTCGAGCAAAGCCGCGTGAACGTGGTCTTCGAAATCAACGAAGGCGGTGCAACGAAGGTCAAGGGCATCAACTTTGTCGGCAATCGCGTATTCAGCGATCAGCAGCTACGAGACATCATTTCCACCACGCAAGCGGGGTGGTTGGATTTCCTCAAGGGCACCAGCGTCTACGATCCGGATCGCTTGAACCTCGATCGGGAGCTTTTGCGCCAGTACTATCTCAAGAATGGCTATGCAGACTTCCGTGTGATCAGCGCGAATGCGGAGCTTGATCGCGATGGTTCCGGGTTCTTGATCACGTTCGCCGTCGAAGAGGGTGAGCGCTATCAGTTCGGCCAGGTATTGGTTGAGAACAGTTTGGAAGGTGTGGACACGCGCCCTCTCCAGAGCGAGATCTTAACCTACCAAGGTGCGGTCTATAACGGTTCCGACGTGGACAAGACGGTCGAGCGGCTCACGCTCGCCACGGCGGAGCAGGGCTTCGCGTTCGCTCGCGTCCGTCCGCGCGCCACGCCCAATTTCGAAGCGCGGACCATTGATGTGGTCTATGCGATTGACGAAGGGCCGCGGGTTTACATCGAGCGCATCAACATCATCGGCAACGAGCGGACCAAGGACTACGTGATCCGGCGAGAATTCCGCTTGGCTGAAGGTGACGCCTTCAATCCGCTGCTCGTGGATCGCGCGAAAAAGCGCCTTCAGGGTCTCGGCATCTTCGCCAACGTCGAAATCAAGCGCCGGCCGGGGTCCGCCCAGGATCGCGTCATTCTCGACGTCGAGGTCAAAGAGCAGTCGACCGGCGAGCTGTCGTTCGGTGCGGGCTATTCCACGAACGAAGGCATCATCGGCGATGTCTCGATCACCGAACGCAACTTCATGGGCAATGGGCAGTTTCTGCGGCTGAAGTTGGCCGGATCGTTGGAACGCATGCAGGTGGACCTGTCGTTCACCGAGCCGCGCTTCCTCGATCAAAACTTGTCTGCCGGCTTCGACCTGTTCCATAAAGAGATCGATCAGGGTTCGGATTCGGGCTTCTCCAGCCGCAAGACCGGTGGCACGTTGCGTTTGGGGTTCCCCTTATCAGAGAACCTGTGGATGCAGACGGGTTATACCCTGACGCGCGACGAGATTTACGACGTGGGCAGGACGGCATCGCTGGCCGTCAAACAAGCGTGCGGCGACACCGTGCTGGATAAGAACAGCGTCAACTGCGGTGACGGTGAGTTCTGGACATCCGCTCTGGGGACGACGCTCACCTATGACAAGCGAAATCATCCGCGCAATCCAACAGGTGGCTACTACCTGCAACTTTCTTCGGACTTCGCTGGTCTTGGTGGCGATGTCCAGTACGTCCGCGTTCAGGGCGAAGGGCGCGCCTACTATCCCATTACGGAGAAAATCACCTTCGTCGGCCGCGTCATTGGCGGCCATATCGAGGGGTGGGGTGACGAGGACGTCCGGCTGCTGGATTTGTACTTCCGCGGCGGGGAGACTGTGCGTGGTTTCGACCGCGCGGGTTATGGGCCTCGAGATCTTGACACGCGGGATGCGCTGGGTGGCACGACATTCTGGGCCGCGACGGCGGAGATTCGGTTCCCCTTGCCGTTCATCCCGGATGATTTGGGCATCAGCGGCGCTGTGTTCGCCGATGCGGGTTCATTGTTTGGCACCACCGACGCCATCAGCGATCTTGCCGATAGCGGAGTTATCAATCTCGCGGACGATTCAACGGTTCGCTCTTCAGTCGGCGCGAGCATTCTTTGGAATTCGCCCGTCGGGCCTTTGCGCGTCGATTATGCCGAGCCGCTGTCGAGCGAGAATTATGACCGCGAGCAGAAAATCCGCTTCGGTGCGCAGACGAAATTCTAAGTTTTGGGCTCCGGTTGTCGGCTGATCCTGAGAGCTTTATTGATCTTCTCCTGGGCGGTGGTCATCCGTCGTCGCGGTTCTCCTGCGTGGTTGGCAGAAGCATTAAGCAACGGTGGGTCAGCTCTGTCGTCGCCCGCCTGCGAAGGGTCGCGCCTTGATGTTCCACCCGGGCTTTTTCAGCAACGCCGGTCCATTCGCACTCAGCGAAGTCGTGGAACTTTCCGGTGCCGTGCCGGTGTCTGGCACATCGCTCGATGCTCTCATTCACGACGTCCGGCCCCTGATCGACGCTGAAGGCGACGACTTGTCGTTCCTCGACAATCGGAAGTACCTTGGCCAATTGGCGGCAACGCGCGCGGGCTTCGTTTTCGTGCATCCGCAATTCGCCAACCGGGTTCCCCTAGGCGCGGTCGCGTTGTCCACCGCACAGCCTTACCGAGCGTTTGCCCTCGCTCTGCAGAAATTTTACCCCGACGCGATGACGCCTAAAGCGGCGATCGGGAAGAGCGGGGCGGCGATCGATCCAAGTGCTCTGATCGAGGATGGCGTTACCATTGAGACTGGCGCGATCATCGGGCCCGAAGCGCAAATCGGTCGGGGCTCGCGTATCGCGGCCGGTGCTGTCGTCGGCTATCGCGTGACCATCGGGAGGGACTGCTACGTCGGTCCGCAGTCAACGGTTACCCATGCGCTGGTCGGCAACCGCGTCATCATCCATGCGGGGGTCAGGATCGGGCAGGATGGCTTCGGATTTGCCATGGGGCGCCAGGGTCATCTCAAAGTCCCGCAGATCGGGCGCGTCATCATCCAGGACGACGTGGAAATCGGGGCCAACTCCACTATTGACCGGGGCGCGCTGAAAGACACGATCATTGGCGAAGGCACGAAAATTGATAATCTCGTACAGATCGGGCACAACGTCGTCATTGGGCGTCACTGTGTCATCGTCGCCCATTGTGGCATTTCGGGATCGACGGAACTCGGCGATTTCGTCGTCATGGGGGGACAATCCGGTACGGTCGGTCATATTCGGATCGGAACGGGGGCTCAAATCGCTGGCGCCAGCCACCCGAAAGAGGACGTGCCCGCTGGGGCGATCATGGGCGGAACGCCAGCCCGGCCGTTGAAGCAGTGGGCGCGAGAATTGGCCGCGGTCTCGCGTTTGGCGGCCCGAAAAGCGGAAGGTCCCGGCGAGTCAGAAACGTGAATGCGCTTGTGGCAACCATACGCGTGAATTTTGCCAGGCTATTTCCCCGTTAAGCGTTATGGAATTGACATCGAACGGGCTTTTTTGGTCTCACAAGGCAACCGTGAGGGTTTGGGGAAGGGCGAAAGCTTGGACAACCCGCATCAGAGCTCAGAGGACAATGGACGACACAACGAACTCAACGACCCTCGGCACTGCCGATATCGTGCGGGTGATGAAGCTGTTGCCGCATCGCTATCCCTTTCTCATGCTCGACTGCATCTACGACATGAAAGGTGATGAGAGCTGCGTGGGCGTCAAGAACGTCACGATTAATGAGCCGTTTTTTCAGGGACATTTTCCGCAGTATCCTGTCATGCCGGGCGTTTTGATCATCGAGGGGCTCGCTCAGACGGCAGGAGCATTGTGCGTTTCGAGCCTAGGCGAGGATTATCGCGCCGAACTTGTATATTTCATGGGGATCGACAAGGCGAAATTCCGCAAACCGGTTCTGCCGGGCGATCAACTTCATTATCACGTCAGAAAGATCCGCAATCGCGGGCGGGTGTGGCGCTTCTACGGGGAAGCGCGGGTCGAGGGGGCAATCGTGGCCGAAGCAGAAATCAGCGCGATGCTGGCGGATACGGCAGAGGCACGCGCGTTTGCGGCATCCAAGTCGCATGGCTGAGGCGCGCATTCATCCGACGGCGATCGTGGAGAGCGGCGCCCAGCTCGGCGATGGCGTGCTCATCGGGCCTTTCTCGTTGGTCGGCGCAGATGTTGTCCTTGGCGATGGTGTCGAATTGATCAGTCACGCTGTGGTCGCAGGCCGCACCAACGTCGGCGCGCGCACGCGCATTTTTCCGTTCGCGTCGATCGGCCATCAGCCGCAAGACTTGAAATACAAAGGCGAGCCCTCGACCCTCACCATCGGAACCGACTGTATCATCCGCGAAGGGGTCACGATGAACCCCGGGACAGAAGGCGGCGGGATGACGACGACGGTGGGCAATAACTGTGCCTTTCTCGCCAACAGTCACGTCGGCCATGACTGCCACGTCGGCAACAACGTGATTTTCTCGAATAATGTCATGCTTGCCGGTCATTGCACCGTCGGCGACTATGCGATCATTGGCGGTGGCGCGGCCGTCATCCAATTCGCGCGGGTTGGGGCGCACTCGTTCATCGGCGGCATGTCGGGGCTTGAGCACGATCTCATCCCCTATGGGATGGCGCTCGGCAATCGGGCCTATCTGTCGGGCCTTAATATCATCGGGCTGCAACGGCGGGGATTCTCGCGGGCGGCCATTCATGATTTGAGGCGCGCCTACCGCCTGATGTTTGCCGCCGAAGGCACGCTCATGGAGCGCGTTGAAGACGTCGCCGCTGAATTCAAAGATCATCCGATCGTCCTCGAAATCGTCGATTTCATTCGCGCTGGTGGCAAACGTTCTCTTTGCACACCGAAGGGGACGCCCGAGGCCTGACGCGCGGACGCATTGTGTCGTC